>CAMNCR010000001.1 GCA_946534455.1 uncultured Clostridia bacterium
ATCCGTAATCCGCACCTTGTGGTGCGCCTCGTAGCGGTCCCGCAGACCGTAGAGAATGCACAGCGCCTCCTCCGCGCTGGGCTCGCCCACCGTCACCGGCTGGAAGCGCCGCTCCAGCGCCGCATCCTTTTCGATATGCTTCCGGTACTCGTCCAGGGTCGTCGCGCCGATGCACTGCAGCTCGCCCCGGCTCAGCGCCGGCTTGAGGATGTTGGCCGCGTCCAGGCTGCCCTCCGCGCCGCCCGCGCCGATGATCGTATGAATCTCGTCGATGAACAGCAGGGTGTTCTTTTCCTTCTTCAGCTCATCCATCACGGCCTTGAGCCGCTCCTCAAACTCGCCCCGGTATTTGGTGCCCGCGACGATGGAGCCCATATCCAGGCTGATCACCCGCTTGCCCAGCAGCATCTCCGGCACGTTGCCCGCCACGATCCGCTGCGCCAGGCCCTCCACCACGGCGCTCTTGCCCACGCCGGGCTCGCCGATGAGCACGGGGTTGTTTTTCGTTCTGCGGATCAGAATCTGAATGATGCGCTGAATTTCCGTCTCCCGGCCGATCACCGGATCCAGCTCGCTCTTCTCCGCGGCCGCGGTCAGATCCCGGCTGAACCGGTCCAGGATACTCTTGTCCTTTTCCTGCGCCGGGCGTCCGTTGCGCACCTGGGCAAAGGGCGGCACCCCCGCGATTCTGCGGGGAAATTCCTCGTTCGACGCGTTATCCCGCATCTGGCGCAGCAGCTGCTCCCGGGCGTTGGACAGATCCACGCCTGCCCGGCGCAGCAGGCCGCCCGCCACGCCGTCCTCGTTCTCCAGCAGCGCCAGCCAGAAGTGCTCCACCGTCACATAGCTCTGTCCCAGCTTATGGGACAGCAGCACGCTGGTTTCCAGCAGCTTTTTGCCCCGGGGGCTCAGCTCGATCCGCCCGGCCTGGGACTGAAATTCCTCCGCCGTCTGGCCGTCCAGATGGGACCGGATCTCCTCCAGCACGGCATCATAGCTCATTTTTTCCGCCACCGCCTCCGGCACGGAATCCGCGTCCTTCAGCAGGGCCAGCAGAATGTGCTCCGTGCCCACGTAGGGCTGCTGCAGCTCCGCGGCGATCCGCTGCGCCTGGGTCATGGTCTGCTGCGCCCGCTGGGTGAAGCGGCCCAGAATCGGCATGGAAAACTCCTTCCGGTTCCCCTGGCCCTGATTGGCCTGGATGGCGCTGAGCACCGTCTTCAGCAGGCTCTTCACGTTGCCCTTCATCAGATCCGAATTCATCCGGCTCATGCAGTCCGCGCACAGATGGCGGACCGTGTTTTCCTCTCCCGTCACCACGGAAACCGTAAAGCTGGCTTCATTGACATGGCATTCCTCGCAAAGCATCTCTGCGGTTCCTCCCTTCCCTGTTTCACGTCAGGCCCCGTTGCGGGCCGCGATCGTCATCAGCATGGATTTCATCATTCTTGCGCGGAGCGCGTTCTTCAGCGGATCCGGAATCGGAACGCTCATCGCCCGGGCGCTCACCGCCGAGGCCATGACCGAGGCCTCCGCCGCGGAAATGATCCCCTGCTCCTTCATCTGGCTGATCAGCCGGCCGCATTCCTCCTCCGTCAGCGAATCCCCGATCCGCTCGTTCACCAGGTACATCAGGCGCTGCGCGCCGCTCTGCACCACCCGCACGATGCGGATATATCCGCCGCCGCCCCGCCGGCTCTCCGTCACATAGCCGTGATCCGGCGAAAACCGCGTCGCCAGCACATAGTTAATCTGGCTGGGCGCGCATCCGAAATACTCCGCCAGCTCGTTCCGCTTCAGCTCCACCTCCGCGGATTCATCGTTCATCAGCGTCTTAATGAAGCTCTCAATCGAATCGCTCAATCGCATGTTGATCCCTCCATTCGTGTCTCAAAAGCCGATTCTGACTTTCTTTGACCAAATGAGTATATCACAACCTTCCGATTCTTTCAATCCCTCCGTCCGGGAAGCTCCGGAAGCGACAGCGTTTCCGCCACCGCCCGGTGGAAATGCGCGTCCTTCTGATGCACATACTGCACGGAGGATGGAATGCTTTGTCCGTCCTCCCATCGGAAGGCGCCCGTTCCGTCCGGCCGCAGGCCGTAATCCGTCAGGGTCTTTCCCTCCTCCGGAATCAGGAACGTCAGCCTCCCCCGCACCCGGTTGCCCAGGAACACCGTGAACAGCCCCCGCTCCGGATCCACGGCCAGATGATTGCCCGTGAAGCCGCCGATCCCGAAGGCTCTGCAGCCCATATACACCGGAATTTCCGAATAATACTGATCCGGATGCTTCACATAGCACAGATAGCCCAGATACTGGGTGTAGCCTCCCTCCGGCCAGGGCCGGCCGGTGCGGTTCACCGCCATCTCCCGCAGCGATTCCGCGGAGACGATTTTTTCCGCCAGCACGGCGCGGCAGAAGCGGATCAGGTCCCCCCGGGTGGAAAACAGCCCCGCGTGGCCGCACAGGTCTCCGCTGTCTCCCTGCAGCAGCGCCGCCTTGGGATCGTGAGGCGTGCCCGGGGCGATGCCGGTCCGCAGGATCGCCCGGCCCCTTTCCAGCCGGTATTCCGGATCATAGCGCTGGCAGTCCCCCCGCCGCGCCTCCGGCACCCGGGCCCAGGTCTCCTCCATGCCCGCCGGCTCCAGGATCATCCGCCGCACGCAGTCATGGAAGGGGGCCTGCGCCGCCGCCTCGATCACATATTTCATCACCATCGCGGGAATATCCGAATAGGCCCGCTTTCCCGGCGCGCCGGCGCTGGCCGTTTCAAAAAGGGCCTGCTCCCCGCTGGCCCGGTCCGGGCAGGCGTCGATTCTCACCGGCGTCTGCAGGCTCACCGCGAAGGACATGACCTGCTCCACCGTCACCCCGCCCAGGCGGCAAAACCGGGGCTCATAGTCCGTCACGGGCCGCTCCAGCTCCAGCCGCCCCGTCTCCCGCAGGCGCATCGCGCACAGCGCCGTAAACAGCTTGGTCACGCTCGCCAGATCAAA
>CAMNCR010000002.1 GCA_946534455.1 uncultured Clostridia bacterium
CTCCGCGGGGGTTTTTCATGTCCCCGAAGGAGACCGTGAAGGAGAGATGCGCATGAATCAGACAACCCCGGTCCTGAAGGGGCTGCGCCGCGAGCTGACCCGGGAGCTCTTTGAGGAGCTGGGCTCGCTGCAGTGCGGCCTGGAGGAAATTCTCGGCTATATCGGCACGAACCGCGAGGCCCTGGAAAAATGGTGCCGAAGGGTCTACGGCCATCATCTGACGCTGGAGGTGGTGCTGCGCATGCTGCACCAGGACGGCCTGATCGCCATTCGACGGGCGTCCTTTGAGCAGCTGCGAAAGAGCGCCACCCTCGTGTCCCAGCAGTACAACCGCTTCCTGCCCCACGCGGGAGAGGAGGACGCCGGGGAGGAGAACGAGGCTGTCCGGCAGTTTACCGCCATGCTGGGCGGCGTCGGCCGGGACGAGGTAGAGGAGCTGTTTGAGGAATGAGCAGCCGGGCGGGGGGACAGGTGTCCCCCTTTGTTTTTCAGCCCTTTTCCCGCCGCCAGAAGCAGGCGATCTTCTGGTGGCGGCCCGGGTCGGGCCATGAGCACGCCCGCATGATGCTGGCGGACGGCGCCATCCGGTCCGGCAAAACCGTCGCGATGATCTTTTCCTTTCTCCAGTGGAGCCTGACGAACTTCCGGAATCAGGATTTCATCGTGGCGGGGGTCACCTCCGGGGCGATCAAGCGCAACGTCCTCGCGCCCATGTTCCGCATGCTGGAAACCTTCCGGATTCCCTGGGAGTACAGGCGCTCGGAATCGAAAATCCTCATCGGGGACAATACCTATCATGTTTTCGGCGCGGACAAGGACAACGCCCAGGACAAGCTCCAGGGCATGACCGCGGCCGGCGCCTACGCGGATGAGGTGGCGCTCTTTCCCCGCTCCTTCGTGGATCAGATGATCGGCCGCTGCTCCGTGGCGGGCAGCCGGATCTTCATGAACTGCAACCCCAACGGCGCCTATCACTACATCAAAACGGACTTCATCGACCGGGCGGAGGAGATCGGCCTGTATCATCTGCACTTCACCATGGATGATAACCTGACCCTGTCCCCCGAGATCCGGGAAAGCTACGCCCGCTCCTTCGCGGGCGTTTTTTATCGCCAGTATATCCTGGGCGAATGGGTCAGCGCGGAGGGCGCGGTCTATCCCATGTGGGACGACCGGGACAACACCTATGACGCCGCCGCGGGAGAGGGGCCGCTCCGGGAGGGGGAGGAGCCCCGGGAACGGGGGCTCCGCCGCTTCTGCGCCGTGGACTATGGGACGGTGAATCCCTGCGTGTTCCTGGATGTGTGGGACGACGGCCGGACCTTCTGGATCGCCAAGGAGTATTACTGGGATTCCGCCGCCCGCCGCCGGCAGAAAACCGACGCGGAGTACGCGGAGGATCTGACGGCCTTTCTGGAGGGGGACCGGGACGCGATGCTGATCGTGGATCCCTCGGCGGCCTCCTTCAAGGCGGAGCTGCGGAACCGGGGCTTCCGGGTGCAGGACGCGGTGAACGAGGTCCGGGAGGGGATCGCCACGACCGCGGTGCTCATCGGCAACCGCCAGATCCGGGCGGAGCGAAGCCGCTGTCCCTGCCTGCTGCGGGAAATGCACGGCTATCTCTGGGATGAAAAGGCGCGCCTGCACGGGGAGGAAAAGCCCCTGAAGGAGCGGGATCATGCCATGGATGCCCTGCGGTATCTGTGTCACACCCGGACCAGCCGATTCAGGAGGCGCGTATGAGCAGAGGAAAAGGAAAAGCCGCGGCCCGCCCGGCGGCCCATCCGGCCGGGGCTGCCGGCGCCGCCGTCCGGCGGGCGGGGGACGGCTATGCCAATGCGCTGGCCTTCCTGGGAGAGAGCTCGCCGCTGCTGTCCGGGGGCGTCTTTGAGCGGTCGGAGCTGACGCGCCAGACGGAGCTGCTGACCGCGGCCTACCGGGAATCCTGGCTGGCCAAGCGGATCATCGACATGCCCTCGGACGACATGACCCGGGCCTGGTACACGCTCTCGGCCAATCTGCCGGAGGCGGATCTCCGCCGGCTGAAGCTGCTGGAGGCGCGGCACAGCGTCAAGCAGGAGCTGACCGCCGCCCTCCGCTGGGCCAGGCTCTACGGCGGCTCGCTGGCCCTGATGGTGATCCGCGGGGAGGAGGACCGGCTGGACCGGCCGATGGATCCGGATTTCCTGCTGCCGGACTGCTTTCAGGGCCTGCTGGTGCTGGACCGGGCGCAGGGCATCGAGCCCTCCCTGGAGCGGGTGACGGATCTGGAGGATCCGGACTTCGGCCTGCCGATGTACTATACCGTGCATCTTCAGACGGAGGCCGGGGCGGCCGTCCGCCTGCATCATTCCCGGGTGCTGCGCTTCGTGGGGCGGGAGCTGCCCGCGCTGGAGGCGGAGCGGGAAAACGGATGGGGCGCCAGCGAGCTGGAGCATATCTGGGATGAGCTGATGAAGCGCTCGGCCACCTCGGCCAACATTGCGCAGCTGGTGTTCCAGGCCAACCTGACCACCCTGAAGATGAGCGACTTCGGAGAGCTGCTGGCGGTGGGCACGGAGGGGCAGCGGCGGCAGGTTCTGGAGGCCGTGGCCCAGGAAAACCGGCTCCGCACCTCCTTCGGCCTGCAGATTCTGTCCGCCGGAGACACGCTGGAAACCCACAGCTATTCCTTCTCGGGCCTGAGCGAGATCTATGAGGCCTTCATGATGGATATGGCGGGCGCCGCGGAAATCCCGGCCACGAAGCTCTTCGGCCGCTCGCCCCAGGGCCTCAACGCCACGGGGGAAAGCGATCTGCGGAACTATTATGAGATGATCGCCCAGCTCCAGGAGCGCTCCCTGCGCCCGGCCCTGGAAAAGCTCCTGCCGGTGATGGCCATCTCCTGCTGGGGAGAGGTGCCGCCGGACCTGGAAATCGTCTTCGCCCCGCTGATGACCACCTCCCCGAACGACCGCGCGGACCTGATGGGCAAGTGGACCGAGGCCCTGGTGAAGGCCGTGGACTCCGGGCTCCTCTCCCTGGAGGAGGCGCGGCAGAAGTGGCACCGGGAGGGGGAGCGGCTGGGCCTGTAGCCCGGACAAACCGGAGAAAGGAAGGTGAAATCGTGCACTATTATGGAACCCGCCTTTCGGAAAACATCTCCCGCCGGGAGCCGGAAGGCTATCTGCTGTGTCTGAATGTCCCCGTGGCCCGCACGGGCTTCCAGGACTATCTGCCGGAGGAGCTGGATATCCGTCAAGAAAACAATCTATCCGCCGAAGGAGGTCCCATCTCCGTCTACCGCCCGGAGGAGGAGGTCTTCTCCCCGGCCTGCATCGCGTCCTTCGAGGGCATGCCCGTGA
>CAMNCR010000003.1 GCA_946534455.1 uncultured Clostridia bacterium
CCCTGCCTCCGCTTCCGAGAACATGCGAACCGCTTCTTCCCCGTTCTCCGCATGCTCGGCCTCGATGCCCTCCAGCTCCAGCAGATCCGCCAGGATTTCCGCGTTCTGCTCCACGTCCTCGGCCATCAGCACCCTGCAGCCGGCCAGCTGGTTTTCCTCCGGCGCCGTCGTCTCCGCCGTCGCGGCCGGAAGCACCCTGTCGGATCCCTCCAGCGGAACCGTGACCGTAAACCGGGTTCCGACCCCCTTTTCACTTTCCACCTGGATCGTACCGTCCATCATATCGACCAGGTTCTTCGTGATGGCCATGCCGAGACCGCTCCCGCCATAGCGATTCTTCGAGGTGTCGTTTTCCTGGGAAAAGGCCTCAAAAAGCTTCGGAATAAATGCCGCATCCATGCCGACGCCGCTGTCCTGGATCCGGAAGGTCAGGACACAGCGCCCCTCCGCTTCCTCTGCCGCCTCGGCCGTCAGGGTCACCAGGCCCGGCGTTTCGGTAAATTTGACCGCATTTCCGAGGATATTGATCAGAACCTGCTTCAGCTTCATATCGTCTCCGATATAGAAGTCCCGCACCGGCCCGGTCACGCTGCACTCATATTGCAGTCCCTTGTCCGCACACTGGCCGCTGATGATGATATTGATCTGCTCCATCAGCTCTCGGAAGGAGAACTCCTCCTTTTTCAGGACCATCCGTCCGGATTCGATCCGGCTCATATCCAGAATATCGTTGATCAGGCCCAGCAGATGCCTTGCGCTGGCGCCGATTTTCTCCAGCTGATCCCGCGTCTGCGGCTGCAGCTCCGGGTTCCGCAGCGCAATATTGTCCAGCCCGATGATCGCGTTCATCGGCGTCCGGATCTCGTGGCTCATATTGGACAGAAAGCTGGTTTTGGCCCTGCTGGCGTCCTCCGCCAGCGCTTTTTCAATCTCCGTCTTCCGCTCCCGCTTCTGAACATGGGCATAGATATTGAACAGGATCAGCAGCGCCACGATCATCAGCAGCGACTGCACGGTCATGCTGTCGCCCAGCGTGCCGTCGATCTTCATCAGCGCCCGGTGCACTTCCTGCTCCTCTTCGTGCGGGCTCCCGGCCTCCGCCTCCGCCGGGCCGGCGGCCAGCTTCTGCTGAATGACGGCCTCGGACGTCTCAACGGCCGAATCGGTGGTCTGGCGCATCCAGACGCCGGAGGTGAAAATAATCAGTCCCAGCAGCACGATCCAGGCCACGGTGGACCGCCCCAGGCGCGTGCTTGAATCCTTTTTCAGAATAATCCGGAACGCGATGAACCCGAGAATGCCCCAGGCCGCCAGAATCAGATAGGATTCCGTCGAGAGGGTTTTCACGGCGATGATGTTCGGAACCAGGAACTCCAGCGCAAACAGCAGCGAAACCACCATGCCCAGCGCGCCCGTGAACTGATACAGCCGTTTTTTCTGTTTCCCGGCTTCCTTCCAGGCCGAAGCAGAGGCAAAGGCATAGGCAATCGTCGCCCCGACCGTGGTCACATCCACGATCCAGCTGATGGCCGTGCGCCCCAGAAAGGGCAGCACGATCGAAATGAGCAGAATGCAGAGAATGGTCCGGCGCGGAACCTGATGGCTGTCCGTCTCCGCCATTTTCCGCGGCAGAAGTCCGTCCTCCGCCATGGAAAACATCAGCCGGCTCAGCGCGATAAAATGCCCGATCAGCCCGGTAAAGATGCCGCACAGGGCAGCGACGCCCAGCAGGGTGCTGCCCGCGGGCCCGAGCGTGCTGTACGCGGCAAAAAAGGCCGGCTGGGCCGCGATTCCCTTCTGCTCTCCCAGGCGCTCCGTATACGCCTCCCAGCTGTCGCAGCCCTCCGGCAGGGCCAGAACCGACAGCAGATTCAGCAGGATGTAGGCTACCCCCGCGGCGATCAGCGCGCCCGCCATGATGCGGAAGCTGCGCCGCAGGTCGAACTTCGCTTCCTGGGCGGAATGGGCAATGGATTCAAAGCCCACATACGCCCAGGGCGCCAGGGCAAACACGGTGAAGGTTCCTCCCAGGGCGCCCTGCCTGTCCGAAAAAGCCGGCCGGAAGGGCTCTGCCACCTCTGTCCGGACGGCGGCTGCCGCGAAGCAGACGACGATCCCCGCAAACAGCAGCACCGCCATCCCGATCTGCGCTCCCTCCGCCGCCTTCCGCCGCAGGCATACCAGCGCGGCCAGAACCAGCGAACCCAGCGACAGCATCAGCTCGCCCATATAGACGTGATATCCGGCGATTTCATAGTGAAATCCGAACTGGAAAGCGTCTCCCAGCAGGGTCCGGGCGATCAGCGGCAGGGCCGTCGCGTTCGCCCAGATGATCGCCACATAGGTCAGAATCAGAAACCAGGCGCTCAGAAAGCCGTGATCATATCCGAAGCTTTTTTTCGTATAGACATATGTCCCGCCCGCCTCCGGAAAGCGGATCATCAGGAAATGATAGTTTGCCGCGATGATCAGCATCACGAGGGCGCCCAGGCCCAGACCGACAGCGGATCCCACCGGCCCCGCCAGCGGCAGGAAGGTGCTTCCCGGCATGACAAAGGAACCCCAGCCCACGCTGCACCCGAATGCCAGCGCCCAGGCGCCGGCTACGGTCAGATAGGGAGAGGTTCTGCCGGATCCGGTCAGCTTCACCTGTCTGTTCATTTTCCGTACCCTCTCTCAGCCGCTCCTCCGGTTATGGGTTTTCGGCCACATACCTGGAAATCTCCTTCGCCGTTTTTTCATACAGGGCCGCCAGCTCCGCCAGC
>CAMNCR010000004.1 GCA_946534455.1 uncultured Clostridia bacterium
TGGATCGGCTCCTCCGGCTGGATCGGCTCCTCCGGCTGGATCGGCTGTTCCGGGATAGCCGGCTCTTCCGGCTGGATCGGCTCCTCCGGCTGGATCGGCTCCTCCGGCCAGGCCGGCTCTTCCGGGATGGTTGGCTCCTCCTGGATGGGAGCCGGAGTTTGCAGATCTTCCTGCGTAAATACCGGAGCCGGGGTCTGCAGCGTGGTCTGATACAGATCGCTCTGGGCCTGCGTCATCACATTCAGATACTGGCCCATGATATATCCGGGCTGTCCGTCCACGATCACCCTCGTCCAGAGATTTCCGTCGGACTCCAGGCTTTCCTGGATCATATAGACATACTGTCCGCGCGAGAGGTTTCCCAGGTCCTTCGCCTTGCGGCTGGGCTCTGCCCGCAGATGAACGGTATCGTTGGTCATGCCGTAACGGTTTATCAGCTCTCCCACCGGAATCGGCGTCTCGATCTCTGTGGGCACAGGCGCTTCCGTCTGAACCGGTTCCTCCGTCATCTCCGGAACCTCCGGCTGGATGGGCTCCAGCGGCACGATCGGCTCCTCCGGCTGAGTGGGTTCCTCCGGCTGAATGGGCTCCTCCGGCCAGGTCGGCTCCTCCGGCTGAGTCGGTTCCTCTGTCGGCAGCACGACAGGCGTATCCGTCACCGTCGAAACATACAGGGAGAAGGTTTTCATTTCCTCTCCCTCCAGCGCGGTGATGGGAACAAAGCTCAGAAAGTCCAGATTCTCCCCCGCGTCCGTCATCTCCGGGAAAGCATCCAGGAGCCTCGTTCCGTTCTCCGGCCAGAACAGATAGGCATGGTTTGGATCGCTGATCGTCACCGTCAGCGTATTCATCGCCTCCGGCGGCACCATGATCCAGAAGCTGCCCGCCGCGTCATAGACCGGCGCGGCAATCATGCTCTGCGGCATTCCCTCCGCATCGATCCAGGACAGTTCAATCTGCAGCTGATCCCAGTCAAAGGGAACCTCTGTCATCGGCGTCGTCTCCGCCGGCATCGGCATCGTCGCCAGAGCCGCGGGCGCCATTGTCATCGCCAGAGCCACAGCTGAGAGCAGCGAAATCCATCTGATCCAGCGCTGGCGTTGCTTTTTCATCATGTGTCTTCCCTCCCGGCACAAATTTCGGAAAAACAAGGTTATTTTACCCCCCTGCCCTTCCCCTTGTCAAATCAGGGGAAAAGGTTTATCATCCTTTCAACGTTTGACGGCGCCGGTTTCTTCCCGGCGTCCTCTTTTCAGGGGGAAATTATGCTTCGCAACCATGCTCTGCGTCTCCTGTCCCTTCCGGATGAATCCGGGGGAGAGGTCCCCAGCCGTCTGTATTTCAGCCGTCTTCCCACGCTGGAAACCCCGTCCCTGATTCTGCGCCCCCTGCGCCGCTCGGATGCGAAGGATATCTATGCCTGGTCGCAGGATCCGGAGGTGGCCCGATATGTGCTCTGGTCCCCGCACACCTCTCTTCGGGACTCCCGCGCCTATCTCCGATATATGCGCTCCCTGTATCGCGCCGGCCTTCCCTCCTCCTGGGGCATCGTGCTCCGCGAAACAGGCCGCGTCATCGGAACCATCGGCTTCATGGGCTACTCTCCGGAAAACCGCTGCGCGGAGGTCGGGTACAGCCTTTCCCGAAGCTGCTGGAATCGGGGACTGATGACCGAAGCGCTTCAGGCTGTCCTGCGTTCCGCCTTTACAGCGCTGAACCTGAACCGCGTGGAGGCCCAGCGCGACGTCCGAAATCCCGCCAGCGGCAGGGTCATGGAAAAATGCGGCATGGTGCCTGAGGGCACCCTCCGTGAACGCATCTGGAACAAGGGTGAATTCATTGATGTCGTGCTCTATGCCATTCTTCGCTCCAACTGGATGGAATCCGTCCACCGTGCTTGACTGAAAGCCCGTTATGTGTTATTCTTCATAGGTGAAAACGTTTCCGGTAATAATTCAGGAAACAGGAAAGGTGATCCTATGAGCGCTTATACCATCCGGGATATTGCACGGCTCGCCGGTGTATCCGTCACCACGGTCAGCCGCGTTCTCAATCATCGCCCTGATGTGAATGAGCAGACCCGGCAGGCCGTCGAGCGCGTGATTGCGGAATGCCATTTCGTCGGCAACCGGAATGCCCGCGGTCTCAAGCAGTCCAGGGACGCCATCGGTCTGATCGTCCGCGGACGGTCCAATCCTTTTCTCAGCGCCCTTGCCGAGGCGATTCTGGAGCACGCGAAATCCCTTCCCGACTACGTGCTCACAGAGTATATTGATGAAGCGGACGATGAGTTTCTGACGGCGCTTCATATGTCGCAGCAGACGCGAATCCGCGGCTTCATCTTTGTCGGCAGTCGGATTGATGATCGGGCCAAGGTGCTGGAAAACATGGAGGTTCCTCTGGTGTTCACCACGGTCAACGGCAGGGCGGCTTCCTTCCGGAGAGCCTCGTCGGTCGCCATTGACGATCGCGCCATGGGCCGGGCGGTCGCGGAGGCCATGCTTTCCGCCGGACACCGGAACATTGCCGTCTTCGGATCGGATCCCCTGGCGGGGGATTCCCTTTCCGCGCGCTTTCAGGGCTTCTGTGACGCGTTTACCGATCAGGGGCTGATCTTCATGCCCTCCTGGTATCGGGTCACCCGCTTCTCCCTGCAGGCCGGCTACGACGCCGCCCTTTCCTTCTTCGCCGACCATCCGGAGATGACCGCGCTTTTTGCCATGAGCGATACGGTTGCGCTGGGGGCCATGCGCGCCCTTCAGGATCTGGGGAAAAACGTCCCCTCGGATCTGAGCGTGGTCGGCTTTGACGGCATTGATCTGGGCCGGTTCACCGCGCCCCG
>CAMNCR010000005.1 GCA_946534455.1 uncultured Clostridia bacterium
GCCGCGGAGACGGTGGTCGGCCACGGAGACCGGGCGTTTGACCTGTACACCCGCATCGCGCCGGCCTGGCGGGAGGAAATTTCCGATCTGCACAAGATGGAGCCCTATGTCTACAGCCAGATGATTGCCGGGAAGGACGCCAGGCATTTCGGCCAGGCGAAGAACAGCTGGCTGACCGGCACGGCGGCCTGGAACTTCTACGTGATCAGCAACTACATCCTGGGCATCAAGCCGGACTGGGACGGCCTGCGGATCGATCCCTGCATTCCGCACGGCTGGGACGGCTATCAGGTGAGCCGCCGCTTCCGGGGCGCCACCTATGAGATCGTGATCCGGAATCCGGAGCATGTCTGCCGCGGCGTGAAGCAGGTGACCGTGGACGGCGAGGCGATTCAGGGCAGCGTGCTGCCCGTCTTCGCGGATCAGGGCATCCACCGGGTGGAGGTGCTCCTGGGCTGACGGCTGGCAGCTTTTCAACTGTCCGATTTGGGCGCGGGCTGATTCCCGCGCCCTTTCTTTGCGAAGAACAAAAAATGTGAAAACTGGTTGAACTTTTTCCGAATCCGTCCCTGCGGGGAAGGGAAATGCGGAGGGAACGTCGAAATAATACAGTACAAGACAACGGAAGGACGTGGTGCCCATGGCACACATGCATACGTGGAATGGCGGCCGGTACGGACGGCGCATTTCATGTTGTCCCTGTAACTGAAAGACGGAAAGGAGCCCTGCGGATTTATGAAACTGAGTATCACTGCCCGCAACATGTCGGTGACCCCGGCGATTACCAAGCGGATTGAGCGGAAGACGGAGACCATGGGCAGATATCTGCTGCCGGAAACGGAAATGCAGGTTCGCATGCGCAAGGAAAAGAACGATCTCCGTGTCGTTGAAATTACGGTCCCCATGGGAAACAACGTCATTCTGCGGAGCGAGTCTTCCGCGGACGATAACCTGTTCCTGGCCATTGATCAGGCGCTGGCCAAGATGGAGCGGCAGATCCGGAAGCACAGGACCAAGCTGGGCAAGCGGCTTCGCGAGGAAGCCTTCCCGGAGGTGCCGGAATATATCGAGGAGGATCTGGCGGAGGAAAAGGACCGCAAGATCGTCCGGCGCAAGACGTTCCCCGTGCGCCCCATGAGCGTGGAGGACGCCGTGATCGAGATGGAGCTGCTGGGCCACAGCTTCTTCGTCTTCGTCAATGTGGATACGGAGCGGACCAACGTGCTCTACCTGAGAAAGGACGGAGATCTGGGTCTGCTGGAGCCGGAAGCATAAGCAGGCCTGAGGTCTGCTTTTCACCGGGGCCGCCGCGGCGGCCCCTTTTTTTCGGCCGCGTCCAGTTTGCTCTTTCCCGCGGAGAGTGCCGGTGATATAATGGCGCGGAAAGAGCGAGAGGGGACGATGAAGGCGGCATGAGAAAGTGGAACCGGGACACCTCAGGGCACGGCATTACGGAGGGTGTGATCTGGCAGCAGCTGCTGCTGTTTTTCTTTCCCATCCTGCTGGGCACCTTTTTTCAGCAGCTGTACAACACTGCGGACGCGATGATCGTCGGAAAGTATGTGGGCAAGGAAGCGCTGGCGGCGGTCGGCGGAACGACGGGCAATCTGATCAACCTGATTGTGGGCTTCTTCATCGGGCTGTCCTCGGGCGGAACGGTCATCCTGAGCCAGTTTTACGGCGCGAGGGATGACCGCAATGTTTTCCGCAGCGTGCAGACGGCCATGGGGCTGGCGATCTGCTTCGGCCTGGGCCTGACGGTGATCGGGCTGATTCTGTCCCCGGCGATGCTGCAGTGGATGAATACGCCGGAGGACGTCATGGAGCCGGCCCTGCAGTATCTGCGCATCTATTTTCTGGGCATGATTCCCTCCCTGATCTACAATATCGGCTCGGGACTGCTCCGGGCGATCGGCGATTCCCGCAGGCCGCTGTATTTCCTGATGGTTGCCTGCCTGACCAACGTGGCGATGGATCTGCTGCTGGTGATGGGGCTGGACATGGGCGTGGCCGGCGCGGCCCTGGCGACGATTTTCAGCCAGACGGTCAGCGCGGTGCTGGTGCTGCTGATCCTGACCCGCTCGGATTCGGCCTTCCGCCTGGACTGGCGGCAGATGAAGCTCCATCCGGACCTGATGAAGCGCATGATCCGGATCGGGCTGCCCACGGGATTGCAGTCCGTGCTTTATTCGATCTCCAACGTCCTGATTCAGGCGTTTATCAACGGGTTCGGAACCAATGTTTCCGCGGCGTGGAGCGCGTGGGGGCGGATTGACGGCTTTCAGTGGATGACGCTGAATGCCTTCGGCATCGCCATCACCACCTTTGTGGGACAGAACTACGGGGCGATGCTTCCGGACCGGGTCCGGAAGGGCGTGCGGCAGTGTCTGGGGATGGCCTTCGCGGCCTCCTTCTTCTGCAGCGGGCTGATGATGCTCTTCGGGCGGCAGTTTTTCGGCCTGTTTGCCAATGATCCCGCGGTCATTGATCAGGGCATGGAAATGCTGTGGCTGGTGGCGCCCTTCTATTTTACCTATACGTGCGTGGAGATTCTCTCCGGCACGCTGCGGGGCGCCGGGAAGACGCTGCTGCCCACGGTGTTCACCTTCACGGGCATCTGCGTGCTGCGGCTGGTCTGGCTGCTGGGCTATGTGGCCGCCCATCCCAGCGTGCGGCTGACGGTGATCTCCTATCCGGCAACCTGGATCATCACCTCGGTGATGTTTATCATCTACTACCTGCGGTGGCGCAGGACGCTGCCCGAGCTGGGCCGGGAGGCGGCTTAGCCGGAGCGGGGGAACGGCAGGACGGGACAGAACAGGGCGGTTCGCTGCCGGCGCACGCGGGATCGACTCTGAGAACAGAGGGAGTGGATACAGAATGCGGAAAATGGAACGGCTGAACCGGGGGCTGATCGTGGCCCGGGCGGAAAAGGGAATGTATCTGAGCTGGCGCTTTCTGGGAGACGAGCCGGACGGGATCGCATGGCGCATCTACCGCAGGCGGGCGGGAAAGGAATGGGAACGGATCGCGGAGCTTCAGCCCCGGGATGTGCCGCCGGAAAGCGCCTACGCGGAGAATCCGGGCATCGTGAAGAAAAACACGACGCCCTGCTGCTATGTGGATCCGGAGGGACGGCAGGAGGATCTGTACGCGGTTGCCCCCGTGATCGGAGGCGTCGAGGGCCGCCGGGAGCAGCCGGTGCTGCCGGTGCTGGAGCCGCTGGCCGGAGCGGAGGGACAGGCCTTCCGGGCGGCTGTGCACCGCATTCCGCTGAGCCCGCCGCCGGAGCGGGTTCCGCTGGCACACTTCACCTACCGCGGGGTTTCCGTGGGCCCGGGGTGCACGCCGGATCCCGCGGCCTTCCGCCTGGAAAACGGGGAAGACTGGTACAGGGTGGACATGGACCTGCTGCGCGCCTTCAGGGAGCCCTATGAAAACGGGGAGCGGGTGAGCGCGGAACAGCTGCGGGCCATCTGCGACCGGCTGTCCGGATACCTGGGCGAGCCGTATGAGCTGAAGAGCCGGACGGAGGACGGCCGGATCACGGAGGACCTGTACCGGGAGCTGGAGGCCGCGTTCATCCGCTATGTCCGGGCGCTGGACAGCGGGGCATCGCTTCCCTTCGCCCGGACGCCCTCCGGGGCCATCGAAACCTCGCTGTCCTCCGAGTACCGCACCCAGGATATGAGCGTGGGGGATTTTGACGGGGACGGCGAGTATGAAATCGTGGTGAAGTGGCGCGCCGAAAGCCCGGATCCCATGTTTTCGGATCCGATTTACCGCTCCGATTTCAATCTCAGCGCGCCGGAGTATATCGATGTCTATAAGCTCAGCGGAAAGCTGCTGCTGCGCATCGATATGGGGTACAATGTCAAGTCCTCCAACGACCATGAGACCATGCTGCATGTCCAGGACTTCAATGGGGACGGCCGGGCGGAAATCATCCTGAAGACGGCCCCGGGCACCCGCGTCGGCCTCTGGGATGAGCGGAGCGGCCGGG
>CAMNCR010000006.1 GCA_946534455.1 uncultured Clostridia bacterium
ACAGGCTCAGCCGGCTCAGCCGGTTCAGGGCCTCCTCCAGCAGGCTGCGCGGAAGCGCCAGATTCATCCGGATCGAATCCGGCCAGCAGAACGCCTCCCCGTCCTGCCAGATGACGCCCTCGCGGACCGCGGCGCGCTGCAGCTCCCCGATGCGGATTCCGTGCTTCCCGCACCAGTCCGCGCAGTCCAGAAACAGCATGTAGGTTCCCTGCGGCCGCATGATCCGGATTTCCGGAAAATGGCGCCGGAAGAAGTCGCACGCCAGCTGGACGTTGCCGTCCAGCACGCCCAGCAGCTCCTCCAGCCACGGCGCGCCCTTCGTATACGCGCCGATCAGCGCCGCCATGGACAGCACGTTCTGGCTGTTGTAGTGCGTCAGCCCGCCCTCCCTGTGCAGCCGGTCCCGCAGCCTCCGCGAATAAACCACGTGATAGGAGCTGATCATCCCCGCCAGGGAGAAGGTCTTGCTGGGGGAATAGAAGGCCAGCGTCCGCTCCCTGGCATCCCCGGAAACGCTCTGCGTGGGAATGTGCCGGGATCCCGGCAGAATCAGATCCGACCAGATTTCATCCGAAATCACCAGGCAGTCGTTCGCGGCGTAGACCTCCATCGCCTGTTCGATCTCCCACCGTTCCCAGACCCGGCCGGTCGGATTGTGCGGCGAGCAGAAGATGGCCAGGTGGATGCTCTTCTCCTTCAGCCTGCGGTCCATATCCGCGTAGTCCATCCGCCACACGCCCTGCGCATCCCGCACCAGCGGGCTCAGCTCCGCCCTTCGGCCGGTATCCTCCAGCACATGCAGAAATCCGATATACGTCGGCGCGTGCAGCAGGATCGGGTCTCCCGGGGAGGTCAGCGCCCGGATCGCGGAGCTGATGCCTCCCAGCACGCCGTTCTCGTACCCGATCTGCTCCCGGGTCAGGCCCTCCACTCCGTGCCGGCTCCGCTGCCAGTCGATGATGGCCCGGTAGTAGGCCTCCGGCTCGGAAAAGTATCCGAAATTGGGAAAGGTCAGCCGCTCCCGGACCGCCTCCAGGATGCACGGAGCCGTCGGAAAGCTCATGTCCGCCACCCACATGGGAATCCTGGAAACGCCCTCCCGCACCGGGCTGTCCTCAAAGGGAATCACCTCCGCCGCGATCAGGTCGTGCCCGCTGCGGTCCATCACCGTGGAAAAATCATATTCCGTGCTCATGCCGAGCCCCCTCTTCCCTGCTCCATTTTCCCGGAGGCTCCGCGCCGGACGTGAAGCCCGCGCTTATTCCTCCGCCTCTTCCTCTTCTTCCTCCAGCGCCCAGCGTTCCGCGCTGTTCAGCCAGCGCGTGATGCCCGCCTGGGCCGCCTGGCTTTCCTTCCGCTCCCGCCAGGCATCCAGCTCCGCCCGGATGGCCAGCATCTCATCCACGACCATCTCCAGCGACCGGGGCCGGGCCAGGTTCATCCAGGAGGCCATGCGATCCATGCCTCCGGGGCTTTTCAGCTCCCCGGCCAGCAGATCCGTCAGCGCTTCCGGAAAGCCCGCCGACCGAACGGCCTCCGCCAGGCGCTTCCGGGCGCCGGCCCAGTTTCTCTGTGTCTCCGTCATGCCTTCTCCTCCCGGCCTCCGCCCCCTCAGGGCTCGACCGCCTCCAGCACGCCGTAAAACGCGGGCTTCGGATTCCGCTGAACGTCAAACAGCAGCGGATACTGCCCCGCGCGCCAGCTCATGCCGTCCGTCAGGCCCCAGACCTGCACCGCCTCCGTCTGCTCCGCGTAGGACAGCATCAGCTTCATGATCTCGGTAAACCGTGCCTTCTGCTGCATCAGGCCTGCCTCTGTCCGGCTCGCGCCGATGTCCAGCTCGCTCACGCGCAGCTTCAGCCCGAGCCCGGCGATCTGCCCGACCGCCTTCGAAATCTGCGTCATGGAGGGCTCCCCGTTGCTGTAGTGCATCTGGAATCCGTATCCGTCGATATTCCCCTCCGCGATCAGCGCCTCCAGCAGCTTCGTGATTCCCGCCAGCTTCGCGGGAACGGGGGTGTTGTAGTCGTTGTAGTACAGCAGCACGCCGTCCGCGGCGTACTTCCGCGCGTATTCAAACGCCCGCTGCACGTGATCCTCCCCGATGGTCCGCGTCCAGGGGGACGTGCTCCGCACCCGGTTCGTGCCGTCGTCGATGGCTTCGTTCACCACGTCCCAGCTCACGATCACGCCCGGATAGCGCTCCTCCGTCTGCGTCAGAACCTCCCGGATATAGTTCTCCAGCCTGCCCAGCATGATCTCCCGGCTCACCAGGGGCCGGCTCCGGTCATAGCCCTCGTGGAAGAAGTCCTCCGGCGTCTGGCTGTGCCATACCAGCACGTGGCCGTGCACCTTCAGCCCGTTCTCCCGGGCAAAGTCCAGCAGCGCGGCGGCCGCGTCAAAGTGCACCGCGACGGCGGTCTCGTCCCCCGTCTCCTTCAGCAGCTTCCGGCTGGCCTGCACATCCAGCACAGAATCCGGCTTCAGCTCGTTTTCCGGCGTCAGGATGCTGAACTGCCGGAGCATCAGCGCCTTCAGCTGCGGATCCCCGAACGCGTACCGCGGCACGGCCGCGCCGAAATCGAATTTCCCGGCATACGCTTCCCGGATGCTGGGCATATCCTCCACGGCGACCGCTTCGATGGTCATCGGGGGCTCCGTCGCATTCGCCTCCGGAATGCCGTTGGGGGCGTCCACGGTGAAATTCCGGATTTCAAAGCTCAGCTGCGGCGCGTCCGTCGTCTCCACATACAGCACGCTGCGGTCGAAATCGCCCGCCGTGTAGGTGCCCTCCAGCCGGGTCCATTCGCCCTTCGGAACGGTGCCGTGGGCCAGGTTCTCGTAGGTCTCCGTCCCGTCCTTCGTATGCGCGATGGAGATCATGAACGCGGCGCTGTCCGCCTCGTTCTGGTATACCTCCACGCTCAGGCTGTACAGGCAGCCCTCCACCAGCGGAAAATCCCTGCCGGGAGAATGCCAGTCGCTGCTTCTTCCCTCCGTCCGCAGGGTTCCCTCCGTCGTCCGGTAGGTATTCTGCGCGCCCCGCGCGTACCATCCGTCCGTCCCCGCCGTAAAGGTGGAGGTGTAATACCGTTCCGCCATCGCCGGGCTGACGCACGCCGCCAGCAGCGCTGCCGCCAGCAGCACAATCACCGCTGTTTTCATTCTTCTGTCCTTTCCCCGGGCTTGTCCCGGCGCCATCTCGCCTTATGATACCCGGAATGACCTCCGATTTCAACCGGCCGTCATGCTTTTTCCCCGCCCGCCAGGCGCCGGCCGATCTCCCGGCATCGATCCAGCAGGTTGTACAGCCCGTCCTCGGAAAGCACGCCCCGCTTCAGGCCCTCCGGCAGCTCTCCGGCCTCGTCCGCGGCGAAGTC
>CAMNCR010000007.1 GCA_946534455.1 uncultured Clostridia bacterium
TCACCTCGACAGCAGCATCGCCTCGAGGGTATCGGCGTCAATGAGGATGGCCCCCTCCCGGTCAATCGCGGTCAGGGCCTCCTTCTCAATTTCCCGGATCTGCACCTTCAGCAGCGTGGAGGATGCGTCGCTCAGGGACAGCAGCAGGGACCGCCCTGCCTCGCTCCGGCCCTGCTCCGCGGTGATCTCGTAAGCCTGCTCCGCGTTATGGGTCACCTCATACCGCAGCCTGGAGGCGGTGTCCTCCGTCTTGCTCAGCTTCCAGATTCCGCTCGGGTCGGTATAGATGAACTGCCCCGGGGACCATAGAATCCGGCTGGTTTCCTTTTTTCCGGGATCGGACAGGTAGGACGTCGTCACCGTTCCCTGGATGCTCCTCAGCTGCCCGGCACGGTTCGCGGAGAGGAAGCCCTCGCCGGAAACAAGCCAGAGCCGATAGGGATAGGAGAAGCGGATGTCCGTTCTGCCTCCCTCCCGGCGGAGAGACAGACAGGTGGAAGGCTCCAGCCCGTAATAGCGCTGTGGGGGAAGCTGCAGCTCCAGGCTGAACTTTCCGTCCTCCTCACTGCGCAGGGCCACCCTGTATTCCTTCTGAACGTCGTTAAAGAAATCCGTCATCGTATAATGAATGCCGAGCTGGCTGGGGCCGATCACCGCGGAGACGTCATGCGTATTCGTCCGCCAGTCCCTGTAGCTTTCGTTCCCCAGCAGGCGGAGGCTCAGGGAATCGTCCTCCGATCTGTACAGCAGGAGGTCATAGTCATAGGTCCTGACAGAATTGGGAGAATGGGTTTCCAGCGAGGCCTGCAGCATCTCCTCGCTCCAGTGAACCGCCAGATCAATTTCATCCTGGAAGTACAGAACCTTCGCCTGCACGCTGTCGGAGAAGAAATCCAGGAATGCGGTCCAGTCCAGGTTGGACCGGACGGTGAGCCTGGTTCCTCCCTGCTCGATCCTCTCAGAGGAGAGATCCAGATGAACGCTGCCCGCGGAAGCGGAGCCGCTCAGAAGCCCGTCCCGGAAAAGAAGATCCAGATTCATCCTCGAGGTATAGGTGCGGCCGCCGGTCAGTTCTCCCCGGCAGCTCCAGCCGCCCTCCAGCTCCCTGAAAACGACCTTCAGCTGGTAGCTGTACAGATCGGCGTCATAGAGGGTACCGATGCAGGAAATTTCCTTCTTTCCCCCCAGGCCGCTGTGGATCACCAGATCCGCCTCCAGGGAAGGGAAGCCGGACGCAGCCGTCTCCTGCGGAGCGGCCTCCAGCCCCTTCCGGAACTCGGAGAAGCTCCCGGGGAGGCCGATCTGGCTCAACCGGAACAGCGGCGCATACCGGTCATACAGCTCCGCCGTTTCGGGCATCTCCAGCACCTCCCGGAGGTATTGATCCGCTCTCTGACTCAGGGATCCCTGATCCAGCTGAATGTGCAGGGTGATGCTTTCGCCGATTTCGGAGAAGCGCACGCCCGGAAGAATCACATCGTCCCAGAATTTCACCAGCAGAGACTGCAGGAAAGCCCTGTCCGCCTCCCGGGATCCGTCCCTCCCGGTCCACTGCTGAATCCGCTGCGAGATGGACGCCAGATCGACAATATACCGCTGCTCGCCTGCCTCCAGCCCGATCTCCTGCTCCGAGATGAAGAGCCGGCCGGCGCCCGGAATGGCAATCTCGAAGGCCCCTTCGTCATTCCGGAGGAAGGCCTCGGCATGGGAGTCCTGCGTATCGATGACCGCGGCCAGATCGGCATCGGAGAAGCTGAACGTCTCCGCCTCCTGCCGAAGGGCATCCAGAAAAGGCTGGGAGTCATTCAGAAAGGATTCCGCCACGGAGAGCGATCCCAGAGACAGAAGCAGGATCAGGAAACATACGAAGCTCCAAAAAGTCAGACGTTTCACGGTTCTCCCTCCTTCGAATATGCATTCAGTCATCGGATGCTGGACATGAGCCTTTGCCTTCGAACCCGTTTCTCACTTGCCGTTAAACAGATCATCCCAGAAGTTTGCCCAGGCCTGTTCCCTGGAGATCGCTTCGCCGATGTCCATGCCGCTTTCCACATCCCGGGCGATCCGTTCATCTGTCATCATGTCGGAAAGGATCCCATTGCTGCGCCGGTCGCCGAAGAGATAATCCATTCCCCGCTGACGGTCCAGCGCCTCCCGGACATCCATGCCGGAGGCGATATCGTGCGACAGCTGCCGATCCGCAGCCAGGTCTCCGAGGAAGCCGCGGCCGCTTTCGTTGCCGAACAGCTCGTCCATCGCCCGGCTGCGCCGCAGGGACTGATAGATTTCATCCTCCCGGTTCTCATCCGGACCCTTGTTATCCCAACCATGATCCTGTTCATCCCACGCATTCATCCGCAGCACCTCTTTTCCCCGGTTGCTATTCTGTTCCTGTAGGTTTGCTTCTGTGGTTCTCTGTTGGGATGATTTTACCACATCCGGATCGTTTTGAGCAAAATGTTCAGCATAAAAACCAGCTTGCAAAATCCCCACATGACCGCTCTGCAATTTGCACTTCATCCTGACAAATAATAGCCCCGGAACAGATTTCTTCTTATCCCATAACCTGCTGCACCCGTCTCAGGTACTTTGCGGGAATGGGCTTTTCAAGCCTCCAGATGATGCTCATGGGTTTACTCCCAGTATGATTCACATAGGTTGCTTGTCCCAGAAATGTATAGGGTGAGGTACCCA
>CAMNCR010000008.1 GCA_946534455.1 uncultured Clostridia bacterium
CATCAGCGCGCCGTGGGCCAGCGCGAAGGCGTCAAAGCCCTCCAGGCACGCGGCGTTTTCGGGAATCGAGACCCCGTTCTTCTCCAGCAGCTCAAATCCGGTAAACCGGCCCAGGTGCGGCTCGATGGACAGGAATCCGTCGAAGCCGCTCCGGGTCAGTTTGTCCAGAATGTCCTTCACGTTGCCGTCGCCCATGCCCGCGGGCACCACCGCGCCCGTGCCCCGGACGGCGTCCTTGACGTGGATATATACGATGAAGTCCTTCAGCAGCTCATATGCCTCCAGCGTATCCTGCCCCGCCTGCACAAAATTGGCAAAATCGAAGATCGCCTGAAAATGCGGCCCGTAGAAGGTGTCCATCAGGTCCCGGCATTCCGCGGCCATCTCGCCGTAGATGCCCTTTTCGTTCTCGTGCAGCAGCACCGCGTCGTTTTCCTCCGCGCAGCGGATCATCTCCCCCATCCGGTCGATCACCGCGGACCGGGCCTCCTTCCGCCTTTCCGCCGGCACATAGAAGCTGAACATGCGGATGTTCCGCGTGCCCATCCGGTGCGCCACCTCGATGCCGCGCCGCAGCTGCTCCAGATGCGGTTCAAAGGGATCGTCGATGCCGATCTTCCCGATCGGCGAACCGCAGGCGCTCAGCGCGATGCCCGCGTCGTCCAGCCGCTGCCGGATTTCCCGGATCTTGTCGTCCCCGTGGAAAATCAGGTTGTTGCCGTCCACGCCCCGCATTTCCACGTACCGCATGCCCAGCTTCCGCAGCCCCTCGATCTGTTTTCCCAGGTCGTCGGCGATTTCATCGGCAAAGCCGGAAATTTTCCATTCCTTCTCCATGGTCCTCCGCTCCTCTGCTTTCTCTCGGCTTCCTTCTGTTCCCCTGAAAAGCCGGTTCCCGCCCGGGAAGCCGGCTCAGTAGGTTCCCGCCGTGTCAAACACGATGCCCGTGTCCTCCTTCTTCCGGGAGGTGGCTCTTCTTTTGTTCAGCTCCTGCAGGAACAGCTCCTCGTCAAAGGGAATCTCGACCGTCTCATTCAGCCAGGAGGACAGATACATCGCGTTGGACAGCGTCAGCCCGCGAATGCCCTCGACCCCCTCCGCCACCAGCGGCGTCCCGTGCAGGATGCGCGCCGCGAAGGCCTTCATGACGCCCGTGTGCTGCTCGTTCAGGCCGTCGGTTTCAATCTCGAGGGTTTCCATCTCCGGCTTCCGGAAGCCCTCCTTGCACGTTTTGCAGAAGGTGCGCTCGTTTTCCTTCAGCCGGTCAAAGGTCAGCCGGTCTCCCTCGCAGATGATCCGGCCCATTTCAAACGTCAGCTCCAGCCGGTTGGTGCCCGGCGCGTCCCCCGTCGTGGTCACGAACACGCCCGTCGCCCCGTTTTCGAACTCCAGGTACGCCGTCACGTCGTCCTCCACCTCGATGTCGTGCCATTTCGCCTCGTGGCAGAAGGCCCGCACCTTCTTCGGCATGCCGCACAGCCACTGCAGCAGATCCAGCTGATGCGGGCACTGGTTCAGCAGCACGCCGCCGCCCTCGCCGTCCCAGGTGGCCTTCCATCCCGCCGCGTCGTAGTAGGCCTGCGTGCGGTACCAGTCGGTAATAATCCAGTTCATCCGCTTCATCGCGCCCAGCTCGCCGCTCCCGATCATCTCGTGCAGCTTGCGGTAGACGCAGTTGGTCCGCTGGTTGAACATGATCGCGAAAACCCTGTCGCTCTTCCGCGCAATCTCGTTCATCTCCCGCACCTGCAGGGTGTAGACGCCCGCGGGCTTTTCGCTCAGCGCGTGCACCCCGTGCTCCAGCGCGTAAATCACAAAGTCCGGATGGAGATAGTGCGGCGTGGCGATCAGCACCGCGTCGCAGCAGCCCGAATCGATCAGCTCCCGCCCGTCGTGAAACCGGAGCACCTCCGGAAAATGCTCCTTAGCGTATTCCAGGCGGCTTTCCCGGATATCCGCCACCGCGACCAGCTTCATCTCCGGCACCGCGCCGGCCACCAGTCCCTTCGCGTGCTCCGTGCCCATGCCGCCGATGCCGATGATGCCCATGCGTACCTGTTCCATGTCGCTGCCTCCTTCATTTCTTCTGTTCATAGAATCCCTGAATAATCCCTTTCTCTCAGCCCGCGGCCCGGTTCTCCTTCAGCTCCCGCCGCCACCGGTCCAGGGCCTCCTTCCCCTCCGGCGTCACGGGCCGCATCCAGGTTTTCCGGTACAGATGAATCTGCATCAGCACGTACCGGATCGGCTCGTCCGCGTAGCACAGCGCAAACACCGCCAGCGTCGGCCATTTCCATACCAGCCCGCTCAGGCACACCAGCGGCAGCACCATCACCCACATGAAGATGATCTCCAGCACCGTCCCCGTCACCGCGTCCCCCGCGGCGCGGAAGGTATCGTTCTGCGTCCAGTTGCCCATGCGGATCAGCGACGCCGCCCCGTAGATGCAGATCATGCCGAAGGCCAGCTCGAAGCTCGCTCCGCTCATACCCATCAGCCTCAGAATGGGCCCGTGCAGCGCGATCACCGCCAGGTTCAGCACCCCGATCACGCTCTGGCACAGATACACCAGCCGCCACGCCCGGGCGTAGGCCACCTGCGGGTGCCCCGCCCCGACCTCCGTGCCCACCAGCACCGAGGAGGCGTTGGAAAAGCCCGCGAAGAATCCGATGATCAGCCCCTCCAGCGTCCGGAACACCGCCAGCGCCGCAATGGCCTCCTCCGGCTGGCGTCCCAGCACCACGTTGATCACCATGTTGCCCAGGCCGATCAGGATTTCGTTCATCAGAATCGGGAAGCACTTCCGGAAATACAGCCGCACGAAGCTCCGCTTCCATCCGAAGTGCCGCCGCACGGCCAGCAGATAGGGATGCCCGGCCCGCCGGGCCAGCGTGATCACCACCAGGATGTTCGCCAGCTGGGACAGCACCGTGGCCAGCGCCGCGCCCCGCACGCCCATGGCCGGCAGGCCCAGGCGCCCGAAGATCAGCACCCAGTTCAGCGCGATGTTCGACACCACGCCCACGATCGATCCGTACAGCGGCAGCCGCACCTGCCCCGTGCACCGCAGCAGGGAGGCCATCGCCATCGAAAAGACCATCAGCGGATAGGCGAAGCCCACGATCCGCAGATATTCCACCCCGACCCGCTGAATGGATGCCTTGTCCGTGTACAGGCGCATCACCGTCTCCGGCAGCAGCAGCGCCAGCCCCGCGAAAATCATCGCCACCGTCATCATGCAGCTCAGCGTCAGCCCGTAGGATCGGTTGATGCCCTCATCGTCCTTCGCGCCCCAGAACTGGGAGAAGAACAGCATCCCTCCGCCCACGAAGCCCCAGTAGCCGCTGAACATCAGCGAGGAAAACTGGGCGCACAGGCCCACCGCCCCGACCTCCGTCTGCCCGATGGAGGCGATCATCATCGTGTCCACCATGGATCCGGTGGTGGTCAGCAGGTTCTGCAGCGCCACCGGCACCGCGATCACCGCCACCTGCCTGAGAAATGTCCGCCAGTTGAAATGCTCCCGTGCCATGCCTTCCCTCTCTGTCCGGTTTTGTCTGTCCGTCGCTCTCCTCGCCCGTCACCGGCCCATGCAGTAGGCCCAGGTCAGGTCGTAGGTGTTCTTCAGCCCGTCCACGTGGGTCCGCTCATAGCCGTGGCTGTTGGCGGTACCCGGGCCGATGGCCGCGTGGCGGATGTCGTAGCCCGCCAGCACCGATCCGTCCCCGTCCGTGCCGTAGTGGGGCGTGAAGATGTCCATCACGTAGTCGATGCCCGCCCGGCGCGCGGTGTCCCGCAGCTCCGCCGTCATCTCGCTGTGATAGGGGAAGCGGCTGTCCTTGGCAAAGATGGACACCCGGTGCTCCTCCGAATTCTGCTCCGGCCCGGTCGGCGCGATGTCCAGCGCCAGCACGTCCCGCACGCCCTCCGGCAGCCAGGTCGTCCCGTGGCCGATCTCCTCGTAGCACGCGAAGTAGGCCAGCACCTTTCTCGCCGGCGTCGCCTTCTCCTCCCGCAGCGCCTTCATCAGGCTCAGCAGCACCGCCGCGCACGCCTTGTCGTCCACGAAGCGGCTCTTGATGTATCCGCCGGACATCGTGAACCGGGGCTCCAGGGCGATGTAGTCCCCCGTGTCCACCCCCAGGGCCTTCGTCTCCGCCGCCGTTTTCACCGGCTGATCCAGCACCACGCACACGTTCTTCCGGAAATCCCCCATCGTCGTGCGCAGCTCCTCCTCCGTCACGTGGATGGAGTTGGGCGTGCGGCACACCGTCCCGGTGTACACCAGCCCGTCCCCCGTCGTCACCCGCACGTTTTCCCCCACGCAGTAGAAGGGATACAGCCCGCCCACCGCGCACACGTTCAGCGTGCCGTCCGCGTTCACATGGCGCACCATCAGGCCGATGTCGTCCAGGTGCGCCGTCACCACCAGCGGGTTTCCCTCCCCGCCCAGGTCGGCCAGCACGCCGCCCTTGTGGGTGATCTGAGGTTCGTAGCCCAGGGCCCGGATCTCCGCCGCCGTCCAGTCCTGAATCTGCCGGAACTGGCCCGTCGTCGAATCGATCGCGAGCAGATCCTGAAAGGTCTTCAGGCAGTAGCTCTCGTCAAAGGTGCTCATGCGTCCCACTCCTCTCCCGTTTCCGCGCGGCCTCCCGCGCCCCGCCGCCCCGCCTCCGGG
>CAMNCR010000009.1 GCA_946534455.1 uncultured Clostridia bacterium
TTCTTCGTGTAGACCCGGCGCAGGTTTTCCTCAAAGCCGTAATCCCGCATCAGGGCCACCGCGGCGAACTTCATCCGCATCGTGTCCTCAAAGCCGATGACCGCCATGGGCTGCTTCGTGCGGACGTCCAGAATATGGCCCTGGAAATCGCCGTAGGCCAGATACTTGAGGCGGTAGAGCTGAATTTCGTCCGTGGGGGTCTGGCAGGCGGTTTCGATATCGCTGAGCCACTGCTCCATGGTCTGGCCCGGGTAACCGAAGATGAACTCGATATCGTTTTTGAACCCCGCCTTCGCCGACAGCTCAATGGACTCCAGCGCCATGGCGGCGCTGTGGGGCCGGTTCATGCTCTTGAGAATGCGGTCCGTGAAGGACTGCACGCCGATGGTCAGCCGGGTGATGCCGTGATCCTTCATGATGCGAATCCGCTCGGCGCCCTCCTCCCCCAGGAGGCTGTTGGGATCCAGATCCACGTTGTACTGCAGCACGCGGTCCATGTCGATGCGTTTATTCAGGAAGGTCAGGAAACGGTCCAGCTGCTTCGGCGGCATGTAAGTGGGCGTGCCGCCGCCCAGCAGGATGCTCCGCGGCGCCAGCCGGTCCAGCCCCAGGCGGCGGAGATAGAGATCAAACTCCTTCTCCAGGGCCGTCAGATACCGCTCCTTTTCCTCCTCCCGGGGACCGGTCAGGCCCGGATAGTGGCAGAAGGTGCAGTGGCGCTCGCAGAAGGGAAAATGCACGTACAGATCCGTTCTTCCGTCCGCGGGCAGGGTATACCCCGCGAAAACCTCCTCCTCCGAGCTCAGAGGATACTGGGTGATCGGCGGATAATGCACCGAGGGCACAAAGTCCCCATCCTTGCACTCCAGTCCCAGGCGCTGCAGCTCCCGGAGCTGCACCACCCAGCGGTCCGCTTCCTCCAGATAGGCAGTCAGACGTTCCTCCGCCAGACTCATGATACATCCCTCCAGTTTCATACAATGATCTTTCTGTTTCTCCGGCGAAACAGCATTCATGGCAAATCAATAAAACCGCGCAGCCCGGAACGGCCGCTGTCTGTTTGCTTCCTGTTTTGATTATCGTCATCCTATCATTCTCCCTTTCCATTTGTCAACCGATCGGCTGTCTTTCCGGCGGTCAAAAAGGGCAAAAAGGGATTAGATGCGGCTGATCGGCAGGGTTAGTTTTCGATCAGGTGTTGAAAAACAAGGGCTTCCAGCCCTGCCCTCTCCGAGGTCGATAGCCTTGACAGCTGCCCGCTGTTTGCTTATCATGAAGGTCAATGAACATCATGCATAATTCTATGGAAGGAGGACCGCCGCCGTGAGCGAGCAGGAGCATAAGCGTCTGGTACCCAAGGCGGTCACCAGCGGCGCCTTTCTGAAGCAGATCAGCAACGTCACCCGGAACGCGCTGCCCGAGGGCATCAGCGGCGGGCTGACGCTGGAGGAGGGCCTGGGCTACTGGGCCCGGCGCCATATGACCCCGGAGCAGTTTACCGCCTTCCGCGGGGAGATCACCGCCGCCAAACTGGCCGAGGCCTTCCGGGGCGGGCGGGAAAACATCTCCTTTGCCTTCGACGATCCGGAGGATCCGGAGCGGACGCACCGGCTGCAGCTGCATCTGTTTGCCGAGGAGGAAACGGGCGAGGTGCAGTGCGTCGGCAGCATCAAAAGCACAGAGAAAGCGCCATCCCCCGTCCCGGCCGCCGAGCCCTCGGAATACGCGCTGTCCGAGGCCACCAGCGCCGCGGTGCGCGGCGCCCTCGAGGATCTGCAGATCGAGATGGAGATGGAGCGGAAGGACACCCGGAAGAAGCACCGCCGGACCGTGTTTCTCACGGCGCTGCTGATGGCCGTGGCGGGCATTCTGGGCGGCGCGGCGCTGGATCAGAAGGTGGAGGACTTTTCCCGGCTCGTGGGGCAGCTCTGGCCCGCCGCCTCCGAATCGCCGCAGCCCACGGCCACGCCGGAGCCCGCTCCCGTCGCCGCGGAGGTGCCCGATCCGGTCACGGAATATATTCCCTTCCTGCAGGAGGCCACCTTCACGGCCGAGGTCATGGAAAACGGCACAGCCCGCATGAACACCGCCTCCGACACCTATCACACGCTGACGGTCACCGCCCGCGTCGTGGAGACCCTGGGCCCGGCCGAGTTTGAAAAGCTCTACGCCCGCCAGGGGATCTCCCTCGACGGCACGGAGCACGCGGTGCATCTGTCCCTCTCCTTCGCCGCGGAGGACGGGACGGAATCCCTGATTCCCCAGGAGGCCTTCAGCATCCGGGTCACCACCCTGGACGGCGAGGAGCTGCAGGGGTATCAGCTGATGGACGCGCCCCTGGGCGGGCAGTACAACGTCACCCTTTCCGCCGGCACCGCCGCCGAGCTGTACAAGCGCTATGAGGCCACCGGAGAGGCGCAGTACCTGCGGCTGACCTGCTATGCGGAGGGCGTGCAGCACAATCTGTGCTTCGCCCTGCGCTACGAGGATCCCAACGCGGTCTCCGCCGGGCTGAAGGCCGGGGATCGCGGCCCCGAGGTGCTGGCCATGAAGGGCCGCCTGGCGGCGCTGGGCTATCTGAGCGAGCGGGCGGCCGCCTACAACCAGTATAACCAGGACACGGTGAAGGCCGTCCGGGCGGCGCAGACCGCCTTCGGGCTGGAGGCCACCGGCACGGCGGACGCCGATTTTCTGAAGGCGCTGTACAGCGCGGAGCTTCCCGCGGCGGCGCAAGAGTGAGCAAAAATGATCAGACAGCTGCAATCCTTCTGGCGCTATGCCAGGGGGCACGGACGGGGCATCTGCTGCGCGCTGCTTCTGCTGGCGGCGGACGTGGCGGTCACCACCGCCCTGCCCTGGATGATGAGTGAAATCGTGGACCGGGGCGTGCTGGCCGGCCGGCTGGATGTGATCCGCCAGGTCGGGCTGCGCATGACGCTGCTGTCCATCGGCGGCAGCGCGGTGGCGCTGCTCTTCAGCCTCGTGACCTCCGTCATGGCCCAGCGCATCAGCAACGAGATGCGCCGGGATCTGATCGCGCATACCCTGAGCCTTTCCTACGGCCAGACGGACGATTTTTCCTCCGGCACCCTGCTGACCCGGATCCTTTCCGATACCCAGATTGTCACCCAGTTCGGCGCCGCCGTGCTGCAGATGCTGCTGAAGCCCGCGGCCCTGTTTGTGCTGGGCTTCGTCATGACCCTGCGCATCAGCGGGCGGTTCGCGCTGATCTTCGCCCTGGCCATTCCGCTGCAGGCCCTGCTGCTGATCCTGTTCATGAAAAAGCTCCAGCCCCTGTTTGTGCGCATTCAGCTGACGCTGGAAAAAATCAACACCCGGGTGCAGGAGACCCTGGGCAGCCTCCGGCTGATCCGGGTTTCCCTGCAGCAGGAGCAGGAGGCCCGGGCCTTCCAGGGGGACAACGGCGAGCTCCTGGGCCTGAACCTGCGCATCCAGTACCTGCTGGCCGTGATGAATCCGCTGATCATGCTGGTGATCAACGCGGTGCTCATCGCCCTGATCGCCCTGGGCGGCAGCCTGGCCCGGGGCGGACTGGCGGAGGCGGGCCAGATCATCGCCGCCATCATGTATGTGCAGCAGATCATGATGTCCCTGATGATGATCGGGCAGATCTATCAGATTGCCGGGCGCGCCGCGGTCTCCTGCGGCCGGCTGGATGAAATTCTCGCCCTCTCCCCGACCCTGCCGGAGGGCACCGAGCCCCTGCGGGAGCCGGTCCGGAGCCTGGAGGGCCGCGGCGTGACCTATCGCTACGCGCCGGGCGCGGAGGACCGGCCCCCGGCCGTGGACCGGGTGGACTTTTCCGTTCCCGCGGGCAGCTTCATCGCCCTCATCGGCCCCACGGGCAGCGGCAAGAGCACCCTGGCGGCGCTGATGGCCCGGCTTCGCGCCCCGACGGAGGGGGAGATTCTGCTCAACGGCCGGCCCCTGACGGACTGGGAGGCCGGCTCCGTGCGGGCGCGGATCGTCCCCGTGCTGCAGGAAAACACGATGATTT
>CAMNCR010000010.1 GCA_946534455.1 uncultured Clostridia bacterium
TCTCCCCGGACAGCCCGCTGTAGATCACCTCATACTGATTCTCCTCCAGCAGGCTCCGGAACGCGGCCGTCGCCTCCTGATCCAGCTCTCCGTGTCCCTGCGCGATCACGATCCGGGGAATGCGCTCCCGGGTCACATAGTCGATGGCCCGGGTCAGGCTCTGCTCATAGGTCCAGCCCGCCGCCGTATAGGCCTCTCCCGTCTCATCCAGGCTGAGGCTCACAAAGTCCTCCGCGCCCAGCACCCGCCAGCGCTCCGCGTCCGGCCCGTAGACGATCAGCTCGTCCGCGTTCACCGTCCGGCTCTCCGTAGAGAAGCGCTGCAGCAGCGCGGGATTCATGCCCGGATCCACCTGTTCCCAGGTCAGCAGCGGGGTGGCTGCCGCATACCGGTCCAGCAGCTCCAGCAGGGGGCCGTCCTCCTGCCCCCGCCGATAGACCGCGTAGATATGCACCGGGTGCGCCAGCTTCTCCAGCACCTCCCGCGTCTTCGCGCCGTAGCTGGTCACCGCGTTGAAGGAGGCGTCCACGCGCCAGCCCAGGCGGCGCTCCAGCTCCGTCGCGCCCACGTTCAGCAGCGCCAGCGATGCCAGCAGCACCAGCAGCATCACAGCGGCGTAGCCCCGCAGCCTGCGGCGGCTCCGCCTGCCCTGCGGCTCCTTTTTCATGGACTCCTTCCCTCCCCTCATTCTTCCGTCCTCCTACGCGATCCGCCTGCGGTGCAGCAGATAGATGGTCAGCGCGAGAAAGCACCCGGCGAAGCTCACCTCGTACAGGATGCCCGCAAAGCTCAGCTGGCCCATCAGGAACGTTTCGTTTCGCCTGTACAGCGACAGGAAGCGCAGGATCCGCGCGACCCACTCCGCGCCTACCGCGTTTTCCAGCAGATCCAGCATCCACAGCAGAAAATTCGCGCCAAAGCTCAGCACCGCGGCAATCACCGGCGTGGAGGCGCATCCGCTCAGGAACAGATCCATCGCGGCAAAGGCGCAGCCCTGCAGCACGAAGCCCAGCAGGTTGACCGCCAGCTCCGCCGGATACACCGTCCCATACATCGCCACCACAAGCACGTACACCAGCGTCAGGGAGGCCGTCAGCAGCAGCACCGAAACCGCGGCCAGGTATTTCCCCAGGACGATGGCCGGCAGGGAAACCGGACTGGTCAGCAGCAGCTGATCCGTCCTCTTCTGCCTCTCCTCCGCCAGCAGGCGCATGGTCAGGATCGGGCTGAGCAGCATCCACAGATAGCTCATGCTCCCGTAAAAGGTCGGCAGATCGCCGCTGCGCGGCGCGAGAATCTCCAGAAAGAACAGCACGGAGGACACCGCAAGAAACACGCCGATGAACACATAGCCCACCGGCGTCAGAAAATAGGCCCGCCATTCCCGCCGCCAGATCGTTTTCATCCGCGTATCACCCTTCTTCGTCCGCCGTCAGCCGCAGGAACAGCGCCTCCAGGCCCTCCCGCTCCTCGCCCATCGCCCGGATCGGCACATCCAGGGCGGCCAGCGTGCGGAACACCTGATCCCTGATCTCCCGGTCCGCCCTGTCTCCGGCGATCTCCAGGAGCAGCTCCGCTTCCCCGGTCTCCGTTCCTCTCTGCCTCTCCGCCCGTGCGACGCCCGGCACCTGCCGCAGCGCCGAGAGCACCCGCGGGCTTCCCTCCGCCACCGTCAGACGCAGCCGCCTGCCGGCTTCTCCGCCTGCCTCCAGCGATACGTCCCCTGCCAGGCGCCCCTCCTGCAGGATCAGCACCCGGGCGCACAGCTCCTGCACCTCGGACAGCAGGTGGCTGGAAAAAATCACCGTTCTCTCCCGGCCCAGCTGCCGGATCAGCGTCCGCATTTCCACCGTCTGGCGCGGATCCAGCCCCACGGTCGGCTCATCGAGCATCAGGATGTCCGGGCTGCCGCACAGCGCCTGCGCGATGCCCGCCCGCTGCCGGTAGCCCCGGCTCAGCTGGCCCAGCAGCCGCTCCCGCACCTCCGTCAGCCCGCATTTCTCCAGGATTTCCTCCACATGCGCCGCCCGGGCCCGGGGCGCCACCTCCCGCAGGTCGCACACGAAGCGGAGATATTCCGCCACCGTCATCTCGTCATAGAGCGGAGGCCGGTCCGGCAGAAAGCCGATCCGCCGCTTGCAGGCTCTCGGCTCCTCCGCCAGGTCCTGACCGGCCACGCGCACCACGCCCTCCGTCGGGGGAAAGTATCCCGTCATCAGGTTCAGGGCCGTGGTTTTTCCCGCGCCGTTGCGCCCCAGGAGCCCGACCGTCTGCCCGGCGGGAATGGAAAAGGAAACCTCCCGCAGGGCCGTCACCGCGCCGTATCGCTTGGTCACCCGCTCCAGGGCCAGCGCCGGCTGCGTATCCTTCATGCCGCTCATGCTTTCGCTTCCTTCAGCACCACGTTGTCCTGCCCCAGCAGGTCTCTCAGCCGATTGAGGCAGCGCTCACTTGCGCTGCACCAGCAGTCCCGGGGGCTCAGCAGCGTCAGCTTCTCCTCCGGAATATGCAGGTACACCGGCACCTCTCCCGTTTCCACCGCCAGGGCGGCGGAAACCGCGTCCATCTGGCTGCGCGCCAGGCGCAGATACAGCTTTCTCCGGGCCGCGGACGCCTGTTTCGCGCTCTCCGCGCCGGGCGCGGGCAGCTCCGGCCGGGCCGGGGGCTTTTCCGTCTCCCCGGTCTCCTTTTCCGCCCAGCCGGCCAGGGGAAACAGCTGCTCCGCCAGCAGCTTCGGCGATTCGTCCTCCCGCAGGCTCAGCCTGCCCGTGATGACCACCGCCTCGTCCTCCCGCAGCAGGCTCTGGAACCGTTCAAACACCCGGGGAAACACCAGGCATTCGATCTGCCCCGTCATGTCCTCCAGGGTCACGAAGGCCATGTAGTCCCCCTTCTTGGTGGCCTTGCCCTTGACCTCCGTCAGGATGCCTCCCATGACCACGTTCCGTCCGTCCAGCTCCTCGCCGTCCGCGGCCAGCTCCTCCGGGTTTTCCAGCTGCGCGGTGGTGAAGGTCATTTTCGCCATCACGTCCCGGTATTCATCCAGCGGATGCCCCGTCATGTACACGCCGGTTGCTTCCTTCTCCATCTGCAGCCGCACGCTCCGCGGGCAGTCCGCCATCGGCGGCAGATGCTCCTCCAGCTCCAGCACCGCCGTCATCCCGTCCCCGCCCATCAGGTCGAACAGGCTTACCTGTCCGCTGACGTTCTTCCTGCGGGAGCTCTGGTTGGCGTCCATGGCCCGCTCGAACACGGCCAGCATCTGCGGCCGGTTGGCTCCGGTGGAATCAAAGGCGCCGCCCTTGATCAGGCTTTCCACCACCCGCTTGCCGCATTCGCCCGGGTCGATTCTCCGGCAGAAGTCGAAGATATCCCGATAGGGCCCCGCCGCCTCCCGCTCCCGGATCACCTCCCGGGCCGCGCTCTCGCCCACGCTCTTGATGGCCCCCAGCCCGAACAGGATGGCCGGCTTCTGCCCCTCCGCCGCGCGCACGGTGAATTTCCACCGGCTGCCGTTCACATCCGGCGGCAGCACGTCGATGCCTCTTCCGCGGCAGTACTGGATGTAGCCGGCAATCTTGCCCGTGTTGCCGTAAACGCTGTTGAGCATCGCCGCCATGAACTGCACCGGATAGTAGCGCTTGAGCCAGGCGGTCTGCATGGCCACCACGCCGTAGGCCGCCGCGTGCGATTTGTTGAAGGCGTAGCTGGCGAAGGAAATCATCTCGTCATAGATCTGGTTCGCGATGGGCTCCGGCACGCCGTTGCGCACGCAGCCCGGCACGGTCACCTGTCCCGACGCGTCCACCAGCCCGTGAACGAAGATCTCCCGTTCCTCGTCCATCACCTTCTTTTTCTTTTTCGCCATGGCCCGGCGCACCAGATCGCTGCGGCCGTAGCTGTAGCCGGCCAGATCCCGCACGATCTGCATCACCTGCTCCTGATACACCATGCAGCCGTAGGTCACGTCCAGGATGGGACGCAGCTTTTCCGTCTCATAGTGCACGCTGGCCGGATCCACCTTGCCCGCGATGTACCGGGGAATGGATTCCATGGGGCCCGGACGGTACAGGGAAATGGCGGCGATGATATCCTCAAAGCAGCTGGGCTTCATGTTCTTCAGGAAGCCCGTCATGCCCGCGCCTTCCATCTGAAAAACGCCCTCCGTGTCCCCCTCGCTGATCATCCGGTACACGGCCGGGTCGTCCAGGGGAATGTCCTCCGCCCGCATGTCCTTCCCGATCTCCCGCATCATGTCCAGCGTATCCCGGATGACCGTCAGCGTCCGCAGCCCCAGAAAATCCATTTTCAGCAGGCCCAGCCGTTCGATCGTGCCCATGGGATACTGGGTCGTGATGACCTCGTCATTGCGCTGCAGCGGCACATATTCCATCACCGGCTTTCCGGTGATCAGCACGCCGGCCGCGTGGGTGGAGGCGTGCCGGGGCATGCCCTCCAGCGTCATGGCCGTGTCGATCAGCTCCCTGACCCGGGGCTGCTCCCGCACCATCTGAGCCAGCATGGGCGAAATGTCCAGCGCCCGCTGCAGCGTCATGCCCAGCTCAAAGGGAATCGCCTTGGCCACCGCGTCCGTTTCCTGGTAGCTCATCCCCAGCACGCGTCCCACATCCCGCACCACGCCCTTGGCCGCCATCGTGCCGAAGGTGATGATCTGGCTCACGTGATCCGCGCCGTATTTCCGCGCCACATAGTCGATCACCTCCTGCCGCCGTTCGTAGCAGAAGTCCACGTCGATATCCGGCATCGTCACCCGCTCCGGGTTCAGGAAGCGCTCGAACAGCAGCTGGTACCGCAGGGGGTCCAGCATCGTGATGCCCAGGGAGTAGGCCACGATGGAGCCGGCGCCGCTGCCGCGCCCCGGTCCCACCATGATGCCGTTGGATTTGGCGTAGTGGATGAAGTCCCACACGATCAGGAAATAATCCACATACCCCATGCTTTCGATCACGCTCAGCTCATAGTTCAGGCGCTGATAGGGCTCGTCCTCCTCCCCGGCATCGGGATACAGCCGCTCCATCCCCTCCCGGCACAGCCTGCGCAGCATGCTGTCCGGCGTCTCGCCCTCCGGCACGGGATAATGGGGCAGGCGGGTCACGCCGAATTCGAATTCCACCTGGCAGCGCCGGGCAATCTCCTCCGTCCGGTCCACCGCCTCCGGCACCTGCCGGAACAGCTCCCGCATCTCCGCCTCGCTCTTCACGTACAGCTCGCCGGTTTCCATGCGCATCCGCTGCTCATCCGCCAGGGTTTTCCCGGTCTGGATGCACATCAGCACCTCCTGGGCGTGCGCATCCTTCTGCTCCAGGTAGTGGCAGTCGTTGGTGGCCACCGTGGGCACGCCCATTTCCCGGGCCAGCGCGATCAGCCGCGGCAGCACCGTCTTTTCCTCCGGCAGGTGATGATCCATGAGCTCGATGTAGAAGTTTTCCGGGCCGAAGAGGTCCTGCATCTCCCGCACATACTGCCGGGCGCTTTCCTCCTGGCCGCCCAGCAGCAGCTTGGGCAGATCCCCGCTCAGGCACGCGCTCAGGCAGATCAGCCCCTCATGATGCTTCCGGATCAGCTCATAATCCATCCGGGGCTTGTAATAGTATCCCGTCAGAAATGCCTCGCTGGACAGGCGCATCAGGTTCTGATACCCGGTGTTGTTTTCGCACAGCAGAATCAGGTGGCTGGTCTCCTTCCCGGCCACGGTTTTATCCAGTCTGTCCCGGCAGACGTAGGCCTCCATGCCGATGATCGGATGGATCCCCGCGTCCTTCATCGCGTTGTAGAAATCGATCACGCCGTAGAGCACGCCGTGATCCGTAATCGCGCAGGCGTCCATACCCAGGGCCTTCAGCCGCTCCACCAGCCTGGTGATCCGGCAGGCGCCGTCCAGCAGGCTGTATTCCGTGTGCAGATGCAGGTGCGTAAAGCTCATGGCGTGCTCTCTCCTCCCGTTTCCGGTCTCGTTCGCGGCGTATTATACCATATTTCCCCCGCATAATAAAAGCTGCCCTCCTCCGAAGAGAAGGGCAGCCGAAGGTCGTCCGTCAGCTCTGCTGCAGTGTGGACATGATCTCCTGCGCCTTGTCGGCGCTCTGCTGGGTCCCGTACCAGAAGGTGATCTCGACGGCCTGGCTGCCGTCCATCAGCACGTAGCCGATGTACATCGCCCCATCGGAGGTGGCCGGGTCGTCCTCGCCGTAGTAGGTGAGCACATCGATGCCGTTGATCCGGCGCAGCTCCACATCCTGCTGCTTTTCCTTCATGGCCTCCGCCAGGGCGGACAGCGTCACGCCGCCGTTGTCATAGGCAAAGACATCCATCTCCAGCCCCAGCTTCGTGGAAAAATAGGCAAACTGGAAATACGCCGACTGCTCCGCGTCCCGCGCGTTTTTCGGGCTGTATTCCATGCCGTCCGGCAGGGAAAGCGTAAAGTGTTCCCCGGGCAGCTTCACCTCCTGGTCCGCCAGGGCCATGCCCATCAGCAGGCATAAGCTGATGCATATACAGATGATCCTTTTCACGCTTTCGCCCCCTGTGCTCTGTTTCAGGCAGCGCCTCCCGGCTTATTGCGCGCGGGCGGCGATCCGCCGGTTGATTTCGGCAATAACCTCCTCGGAGGGAATGCCGTGCACCATGCAGGCCTCCTCCAGGGATTCCATCTGGGAAGAGGGGCAGCCCAGGCAGTGCATGCCGATCATCATCAGCACCTCCACCGCCTCCGGATAGTTCCGAACGATTTCACCCACCAGGGTCTGCCCATTCACCTGTTCACTCATGGATAGGGTCCTCCTCAGTTTTTGTTCATCATATCATGATTCCCACGGCTTGTCTAATCCTTTTTTCAGCGCCTGCGGCGCAGCACCTCGCTGACCACCAGGCCCCGCACAATCTCGCTCCCCGTCCAGGAAAAGGAGAGTGCGGGCGTCTGCTGCGCATCCGGCTCCGGCTCTTCTTCCCGCGGGGGCATGGACTCCAGCTGCTCCTCGTGGCAGGGATCCCATCCCTCCTCGCTGCCTCCGCCCAGGCTGCCCCGGTAGGGCTCGTCGTGCCATCCGGAAACCCGCAGCTCTTTCCCGAGCTGCTCCTCATGGCACGGGTCGTCTCCCTCGCCCGCGTCCTGCAGGACGCGCCGGGGCGGATCCTCCGCCTTCGGCGCAGCCGGCTGGGAGGCGGCACCCGCCGGGTGCCTCGCTCCCGGCTTGCTCTTTCCGGTCCGGTCCTTGGCCCGCTTTGCCGCCTGTATCGGCAGGATGACGGCAAAATAGACGCACAGCAGCAGCATCAGGATTGGAGAAAAATCGCTCATTTATCTTCCCCCCTGTTTGCCCGCCTCACGGGCCCCTTCTCTCCGGAAGGGGCCCCCGGAAGCGCTGATTACTTCTTGCTCCGCGGATCGGCGGTCTGCTGGGGCGCGCTCGCCTTGGCGATGGACTCCCGCATTTCCGTATCCGCGATGGTGTTCTTCATCTGGTAATAGTCCAGGACGCCCATTTTGCCGTCCCGCAGCGCGGAAGCCATGGCGCGCGGCACCTCGGCCTCGGCCTCGACCACCTTCGCGCGCATCTCCTGCACGGAGGCCTTCATTTCCTGCTCGCGGGCCACAGCCATGGCGCGGCGTTCCTCCGCCTTCGCCTGGGCGATGCGGCGATCCGCCTCCGCCTG
>CAMNCR010000011.1 GCA_946534455.1 uncultured Clostridia bacterium
TCCTCCGCCGCCTCAGCCGAGGCAAACAGGTACAGCCCCGGCTCCGGACAGGGCGTCAGCCCCAGCTCCGTCGCGCAGGGCACCTCCGGCCAGGCCTCCGACCGCGTCTCGCCCAGCGCGCACAGCACCCGCAGCGGGCGCTCCGCCCCGCGGATCTCGCTTTCCGTCAGCACGGCGGCCGCCGCGTCCCCCGTCTCCAGCGCGGAGAGCACCTCCTCCGGCCAGAACAGCTCCATGAACACCGGGATCTCGCCGCACAGGAACACCATGGCCCGGTCCTCCGGATCCGCCTCCACATGCCGGGCGAAGAGAAAGTCCGCCTCATAGGCATGCTCCTCCGCATAGGCCAGCAGGCCCGCGCCGTCCGCGATGCCCAGGGCCTCCGCCGCGGCCTCGTCCATCACCAGATACAGCGGGCATCGGGCGATCCGCGCCACCGGCTTCATCTCCGTGCGCAGATCCTTCGCGGTGTAGCCCTGCAGCCCGGCCATCAGCACCGCCTCCGTGTCGCACAGCAGCGTTTCCGCGTCCGCGAGCATGTCGTTGGCGGCCGCGGCCCGGTTTTCCGCCGCGGTCTGCGCCGCGTCCGGCCGGAACTCGGCCGCTTCTCCCAGCGCCGCGGCCACCGCCGCCGTCAGCCGGCCCTCCGCGCTGTCCTCCGCGGCGGGAGAAAGCACCCGGCTCTCCGCCCCCGCCAGCGCGGGCAGCGCCAGCAGCACCGCCATCCAGATCACCAGCCACCTTTTCATTCTCATCCTCAAGCCTCCCCGTCAGAACCGGAAGTAGATAAACGGATTATAGCTTTCTCCCAGCAGCATGGCAAGGGACAGCCCCCAGACCGCCAGCGCCCAGGCATACCCGGCCCAGGCAAACCAGGGCCGGCTCCCCCACCGCGCCTTCAGCCGCCTGCCCAGCGGCAGGCAGCCCGCCGCCGCGACCGGCAGCACCGCCAGCGCGCGCAGGGCCTCCCCGTGGGCCCGGAAGAAGGCGCCGCTGCCCCCGAAGGATCCCAGGCCCGCGAAAACCCGGCCCAGGGCGTCCAGCGTCTCCACCCGGAACAGAATCCATCCCAGCAGCACCAGCAGCAGCGTGCCCGCCCGGCGAAGCGCCCGGGGCATCCGCTCCAGCGCCCGGTGCAGCACATGCTTCTCCAGCACCAGCAGCACGCCGTAATATCCGCCCCACAGCACAAAGTTCCACGCCGCCCCGTGCCACAGGCCGGTCAGCAGCCACACGGCCATCAGGTTGAAAATCTGCCGGGCCGTTCCCCGCCGGTTGCCCCCCAGCGGGATATATACATATTCCCGGAACCAGCTGGACAGGCTGATGTGCCACCGGCGCCAGAAGTCCGTCACCGAGTCCGCCAGATAGGGCTCCCGGAAGTTTTCCTCAAAGGTGAAGCCGAACATCCGGCCCATGCCGATGGCCATGTCGCTGTAGCCGGAAAAGTCGTAATAGATCTGCAGCGCGTAGCACACCGCCCCCGCCCACAGGGCCAGCGCGCCCGGCGTCTGCCCCGGCGCGAACACCGCGTCCGCCGCCAGCGCCATCTGGTTGGCCAGGAGCACCTTCTTTCCCAGCCCCAGAGCGCACCGGCGCAGGCCCTGCGCGAAGTCCTCCGCCGTCACCCGGCGCTCCCGCAGCTGCTCCCGCACCGTTTCATAGCGCACGATGGGGCCCGCCACCAGCTGGGGAAACATGGCGATATAGGTCGCCAGGGTCAGCAGATCCCGCTGCGGCTCCGTCCTGCCCCGGTATACGTCGATCACATAGGAAAGAATCTGGAAGGTATAGAAGCTGATGCCGATGGGCAGCGCCACATGCCGCAGGGGCAGGGACAGCCCCAGCAGCCCGTTCAGGCTGTCCAGCAGAAAATCCGCGTATTTGAAATATCCCAGCGCGCCGAGGTTCAGCGCCAGGCTCAGCATCATCAGCGGCTTTCTCCGGGCCGGATACCGCCCCATGCCCAGGCCGATCAGGCCGTTGAGCCCGATGGACAGGAGCATCAGCAGCACATACACCGGCTCTCCCCAGGCATAGAAAACCAGGGAAAAGAGACACAGCACCCCGTTCTTCGCCCGGATGCTCCGCGCCAGTCCCGTGCACAGGCACACCGCCGGCAGAAAAAGCAGCAGGAACGTGAAGCTCGAAAAGACCATCAGTCCTCTCCTCCCTTCACGCCCAGCCCCGCCGGCAGCTCCTCCAGGAAGAAGCGGATGTCCCCCAGCAGCGCCACGGTGCCGATTTCCCGCTCCGCCGCGTAGGCCGCGGGATCGAAGGGCTGTCCCGCCCAGTCCGCGTAGTACCGGGGATCGATCACATAGGTCCGGTCGTAGTGGGAGGCCACCAGGGCATTGATCGGATTGGAATAGGAGGAGGCGATCAGCAGCAGGCTGCCGCGCCCCGCCTCCCCGTTTTCGTAGACGATTTCGCCGTATTCCCCGCCGTAGCAGTTGGCATAGTGATTGGTCAGCGGCTCCACGGTATAGCGCCCCTTCCGGTAGGCATCCAGCCGGCCGTAGACGCCCCGCTTCCCGTTCAGCGTCACCGCCATGCGCGGCAGCTCGAAGGCGTACACCTCAAAGGGCTCGTCCGCGCAGAGCTGGTTCGTCTGCCGGGCATAGGCCCCGTTGAACACGAAGGGAAAGGTCACCGTCTCCGCCGGCTCCAGCGGAGCGTCCTCCGGGCGGAGCAGCGCCATCAGCTCCCGGTATCCCCGGTAGGAGCCCTTCGCGTTCCAGTGATGATCCGTCTGATAGAAAACCTCCGAAAAGGCTTCGTAGCTGTCCACGTCAAAGGCGCCCGCCGCGTCCGGCGCCAGCCGCTCCCGCAGCCAGGCCCAGGTCTCCAGCCGCTCCTCCGGCCGGTCGAAGTCCACGCTGCGCGAGTTCTGAATGAAGTACAGGCAAAGCCGCGCGCCCTCCGCCCGGTGCAGCGCTTCGGCGGCGCGCTCCAGCGCCGCCTCCGCCCCGGGCGTGCGCGCCTCCGGCTTTTCCACGATCCGGTGCGCATCTCCCCGATAGCGGTAATATCCCTCCGTCAGCGCCGTGTATCCGCTCCGCAGCTCCGGCCGCAGGGCATAGAGCGCTTCCTGCATGCCCCGCAGCACGCCGGCCTGCGCCTCCCGCACCCCGGCGCGGACGGCCTCGGAGCCCGGCAGATGGTCTCCCAGCGCCTCCTCCAGCGCGTCCTGAAAATCACCGGTGGCGATGCCCCCGGCCGTCAGGGGCGGAAAGGTCGTCAGCGCCCGGTTTTCCAGCGTGGAAACCTCCCGTGGCCCCGTCAGCAGCATTCCCGCCAGCAGGACGGCCCAGGACAGCAAAAACAGCGCGATGAAAACGCCGCTGCCGGATCCTTTTCTTCTCATGCTCCGTCCTCCTGTCCGCCTCCGCCTTCCGCCGGCCTCATTCGTAATGATAGTTCTGCCGGAAATACAGCCCGTCCCCCAGAATCAGCACCTGTCCGATGTCCCACTCCCGCACGGCCCGGGACAGGGAGAATTTCTCTCCCGTGTCCGCCTCGTAGTGCCGGGGATCCACGATCCAGGTGTGGTGAAAATGGCTGGCCAGCAGCATGTTCAGGGCGTTGGACTGGG
>CAMNCR010000012.1 GCA_946534455.1 uncultured Clostridia bacterium
CTGCGCCGCGGCGGGCTGTATGCCCGCATGTGGCGCCATGAACCGGACAGGGAGGAAACGCCATGAACCGGAATACCCCTTCGGCCCCGCGGCTGGCGTTCGTGGATGTGGCCAAGGCGCTGCTGCTGTATCTGGTGGTCGTGGGCCACGCGGTCGGCGCGGAGGATCCCGTCTTCCGCTTCATCTTTGCCTTCCACATGCACGCCTTCTTCTTTCTCTCCGGCTTCTGCACCCGCCGGCCGACCGGGAACTTCTCCCGCTATCTGGGCCGGAAGGCGGCCTCCCTGCTGATCCCCTACGTGCTGTTCAGCCTGCTGGGGCTGGGCATCATGGAGCTGTTCCCCGCGGACTGGAAATATTATTCCGACGCCCACGATTATCTGATGCGCTATCTCTACGTGGCCCAGCCCTATGCCCTGGGCTCGGTCTGGTTTCTGCCCTGCCTGTTTGTCGCTTCGCTGATGCTCTTCTGCGTGCTGCGCAGCTGGAACGGGAAGGATGCCTGGGGCCTGGTGGCTCCGATGCTCTTCTTCGGCTGGCTGGCGGTCACGCTCTATGACTACATCGGCGCGGACCAGTATGAATGCCTGCCCTTCAAGACCGACAGCGCCCTGGCCGCGCTGCCCTTCCTGCTCCTGGGCTTCATCCTGCGGGAAAAGGGGCAGGTGGAGCGCTGGAAAACCCCCTGGCTGCTGGCCGCCGCGGGCATCCTGCCGCTGATCGTCTGGTTCGCCGGGGTGCGGCATAACGGCTATGTCAATCTCTGCGGCTGCTACTTCGGCAACCGCCTTCCCTACTACGTCGCCTCGGTGGCGGGCTGCCTGTGGGCGCTGGTGCTGGGGCTGCTGCTGCGGCGCGTCCGCTTCCTGGCCTGGATCGGGCGGCATTCCCTGCCCATTTTCGCGATTCACAGCTTCTTCCTCTGGGCCTGCCAGAAGCTGCTGCTGGTGCCGGGAAGCCCGCTGCTTTCCCTGCCCGCCTTCTGCATTCCCTTCGTGATCGCGCTGCCCGCCTACGCGGCCAGCGTGCCCTTCGGCTGGGCCTGGGCCCGGTGTGAGGCGCTGCTGCGGCGCGCCTGGAAAAACAGAGCCGTCCCGGCGAAAGGAGGCGACCCGGCATGACCTTCACCAGCTACGCCTTTCTGCCCCTGCTGGCGCTGAGCGCGGGCATTCACCGCGTCCTGCCCGGCATCCGGAGCCGGAACGCCTTTCTGCTGCTGCTGAGCCTGGCCTTCTACGCCAGCTTCGGCCTGGAGCACCTGCTGTTTCTGGCCGCCTGCGTCGGCATCACCTACGGGGGCGGGCTGCTGATGGACCGCTGGACCGGGCGGAAGCGGCAGGCCGCCTTCGTCGTCGCCCTGGGGCTGAACCTGGCCCTGCTGGCGGTGTTCAAGTATGCCGCCTTCGCCGTATCCGGCCTGAACGCGGCGCTGGGCCTGCTGGGCCGGGGGCCGCTGCCCCTGCCCCGGCTGCTGCTCCCCGTCGGGCTCAGCTTCCTGGTGTTCCAGAGCAGCACCTATCTGCTGGATCTGAAGGCGGGCAGGCTCTCCGCCGAGCGGAACCTGCTGCGCTACGCGCTGTTCGTCGCCTTCTTCCCGACGCTGGTCTCCGGCCCGATTCAGCGGGCCTCCCGCTTCCTGCCCCTGCTGCGGGAGCGGAAAAACCCCTCCTTCGCCGAGGGACAGAGCGCCGCGGTGCTGTTCCTGTGGGGGCTGTTTCTGAAGATGGTCATCGCGGACCGCATCGCCATGATCACCGATCCGCTGTTCGCCGATCCCGCGGCCTGGGACGGGGCGCTGCTGCTCTGCGGCGCGCTGCTCTACGGCCTGCAGATCTACCTGGACTTCGCGGGCTACAGCTTCATGGCCATCGCCGCCGCGCGGCTCTTCGGCTTCCGCCTGGGGGAGAACTTCCATCAGCCCTATCTGGCCACCACCATCGCCGATTTCTGGCGCCGGTGGCATATCTCCCTGACCGGCTGGTTTACCGACTATGTCTATATCCCCCTGGGCGGCAACCGGAGGGGCGCCCTCCGGCGGTATCTGAACATCCTCATCGTCTTCCTGCTCAGCGGGCTCTGGCACGGGGCGAACTGGACCTTCGTGGTCTGGGGGCTGCTGCACGCGGTGTATCAGATTTTCGGCCATGTGACGCGCCCCGCCCGGCAGGCGCTGCTGCGCCATGCCGGCATTCCCTTAGACAGCGCGCTTCACCGGCTGGTGCAGCGCGGCACGCTGTATCTGCTGTCCGCCGTCGCCTGGGTTTTCTTCCGCTGTGAAAGCCTCGCCGCGGCCGGCGCCTTTCTCCGGCAGATGGTCACCGGCGCGCACCCCTCCGCCCTGCTGGGCGGTTCCCTGGCCGCCATCGGACCGGCCATGGCGGACTGGAAGCTGCTGGCCGTTTTCCTGCTGATCGCGCTGGCCGTCTCCCTGATGCGGGAAAGCGGCCTGAGCCGCTACCGCCCGGAGAGCCAGAGCGCCCTCGGCCGCAGCCTGCTGATTCTGGCCCTGTTCGCGGCGGTGCTGGTCTTCGGAGCCTACGGCGAGGGCTTCAGCGCGGCATCCTTCATCTACGCCGGCTTCTAAAGGAGGGACAAGCGCATGATCCGGAAAAGAATCCTGTCCCTGCTGTGCGCCGTGCTGACCCTGGCGGGGATGCTGGCCATCGCCTGGGTGGCCGACCGGGTGCTGATCGTCAAGCGGACGGACGGCATCGTGGATATGCAGGACTTCTATGCCCAGAAGGAAAACACGGTGGACGTGCTGCTGCTGGGCAGCAGCCACGCGGGCATGAATCTGGACGCGTCCGTCTTCTGGACGGAGCAGGGCCAGTCCGCCTTTGCCCTGTGGGGCAGCGTGCAGCCCTTCTGGAACACCTATCATTACCTGCTGGAGGCCCTGAAAACCCAGCGGCCCCGGGTCGTGCTGCTGGACGTCTACGCCGCGGGCTTCGATTTTGAGTACAGCGATCCGGCCAGGCAGGTGACCAACGTCTGCGGCATGCGCCCCTCCCGCAACAAATGGGAGGCCATTCAGGTCTCCGCCCCCCGGGAGCGGTGGATCGATCTGGCCCTGGGGCTGCCGGTCTATCATAACCGCTACGCGGAAATCACGGCGGATGATTTTCAGCACTTTCCCTGGACCCCGGGGCTCATCAACGACAAGGGCACCTATTACCGCTACGGCTTCGGCGCCTTCCCGCTGACGGACATCTCCTGGGTGCAGGACTCCGTGCCCATGCTGGAAAAGGAAGAGATCTATCTGCGGAAGATCATCGAGACCTGCCGGGACGAGCAGCTGCCCCTGGTCCTGATCCTGACCCCGACGGTGGGCCCGGAGTATCTCCAGCTGATCATGAATACCGTGTCCGGGGTGGCGGCGGAATACGATCTGCCCTTCTATAATTTTAATCAGACCTGGATGGAGGTCGGCATCAACGAGGACGACTTCTGGCTGGACGGGCATCTGAACACCCTGGGCGCCCGGAAGATCTCCAGCTTCCTGGCGCAGATGCTGAAGGACCGGTATGCGCTTCCGGATCACCGGGGCGATCCGGACTATGCCAGCTGGGATGTGCACGCGGAAACGGTCCGCGCGGAATATGAAAAGCTCGTGGCAGAGGCGGAAGCGGGTCCGGAATGATTCCGGACCCGCTGATTTCTGTGTTCAGACGGCCTGCCGGGCAGGCGGTCAGGTGTTCCCCTCCAGGACGGAGGCCTCGTAGGCGTCGCAGATATCCTCCGTCGCGCCGATGTCAATCATGCGTCCGTGATCCAGCCAGAGCACGCGGTGGCAGATTTCCCGCACCTTCTCCAGGCTGTGGGACACGAAGAGCACCGTCGTGCCTCCCTGCATGAGCTCCATCATGCGGTTGAAGCTCTTGATGTGGAAGGAGGCATCGCCGACGGCCAGGATCTCGTCGAGAATCAGGATTTCCGGCTCGATCATCGTGGCCACGCTGAAGGCCAGGCGCATGAGCATGCCGGAGGAGTAGGTCTTGATGGGCATGTTGATGAAATCCCCGAGCTCGGAGAAATCCACGATTTCCTCATACTTTTCCTGCAGAAACTTCTCCGTGAAGCCCAGAATCGCGCCGTTGAGAAAGATGTTTTCCCTGCCGGAAAGCTCGTCGTCAAAGCCGCTGCCCAGCTCCAGCATGGGCGCCACGCGGCCCGCGGCCACCGCCTTGCCGCTGGTGGGCTTGTAGATGCCGGAAACCACCTTGAGCATGGTGCTCTTGCCGCTGCCGTTCCGGCCCACGATGCCCAGCACCTCTCCCCGCTCGATCTTCAGGCTCAGATCGCGCAGGGCATAGAAATCCTCATATTTCTGCTCGCCCTTCATCCTGCGGACAAACCACTCCTTCAGGTTGGTGGTGTGGTTGACGTCCATCCGGAAGCACATGGACACATGGTCGAGGGTGATAATGGGATCCAATGTTTTCTCCTCCTCGGTATTACAGGTGCAGGACGAACTGATCCTGCTTCCAGCGGAAGATCAGCAGCCCCAGCAGCAGCGGAACGAAGCTGCCCAGCGCGCAGTAGGCATAGGTGGCCGGCGTCGGCGATACCCCGCCGATGGTGATGCAGCGCATGAAGTACACGATCTGATACATGGGATTCATGTGATACAGCGTGCGGTAGGCCGCCGGAATGATGGACTCCGGATAGAAGATCGGGGTCATGAAGTTCCAGATGGTCAGCAGGATGCCCCAGAGGAACTGCGTGTCCCGGAAAAAGACGTTCATCGTGGCCAGGATCAGGCTGACCCCGGTGCAGAACGCGATGATGAACATCAGCACCACCGGCAGCAGCAGCAGGCTCCGGTGGAAGGGCACGCCCGTGGTCAGCATGACGATGATCAGCGGAATGAAGCTGATGATCAGGTTGATGGCCGAGGAGAGCACCTTCGCCACGGGATAGATATATTTGGGCATGTAGACCTTGGTGATCAGCGCCCGGTTGCTGACGATGGACGCCAGACCCAGGCTGGTGCTCTCGCTGAAGTAGTTGAACAGCACGATGCCGCAGAGCAGATACACCGGGAAGTACTCAATGTTCTGCCGGAAAATGGTCGAGAACACGAAGAGGTACACGAACATGGTCAGCAGCGGATTCAGGAAGCTCCAGAGCACGCCCAGCAGGGAGGCCTGATACTTGATGCGGAAATCCCGCGTGACCAGGGTTTTGAGCAGATAGCGGTAGCGGGTTACGATATCGGTGATGCGCCCGGACAGGTTCATGCGCCCGGTGCGGCGCTGCTTTTCCGCCCGGAGGAGGAACAGCACCGCCAGCAGATAGAGCCCTGCCGCCGCCGGCAGCACCAGCCGCTGGGCGTCGAGCTGCAGCTCGCCGTTCGCCCCGAGCACCAGCTGGCCCTCGGCCGCCTCGCCGTTGACGCGGAATTCACCCTGGCGCTCCACCTCCACCTCCAGCTTGCCGGCGGTCATCGTGGAGCCCCGCTGGAAGCTGACTCCCGAGTCTCCCAGGTCCAGC
>CAMNCR010000013.1 GCA_946534455.1 uncultured Clostridia bacterium
ACGATTTCCGCGCCGGCGTTCTGGGCGTCGGCCACCTGGACGGTGAAGTCGGTGGTTTCATCGGTGAAGGTGCTCTCGCTCACGATCTCCAGGCCCTTCTCCGCGGCTTCGGCCACGAACTTGTCCCGGATGCCGGTGGAATACACGTCCGCGTTGTTGTAAATCACGGCGATCTTGGTGCCCAGCTTGTGATCCGCGATATACTGCGCGGAAGCGGAGCCCTGGTTCGGGTCGGTGAAGCAGATCTGGAAGACGTTGTCATTGGCGTCCTCGTCGGGCTTCGCCGGATCCAGGCCGATGACCGCCTCGGAGGAGGCGGAGGGGGTCAGGAAGAACACCCGGTCGATGTAGCCCTGGGCGCCGGCGGCTTCGCAGGGCTTGGAGGTGGTGGTGCCCAGGATCATCTGCGCGCCGGCGTCCAGCGCCGCGTTGTACGCGTTGATGACCTTTTCCACGTTATGCTCGTCATCCTCGTTGATCAGCTCAATCTGAATATCTCCGCCGGCCTCGTTGATCTCCTTCACCGCGATCTCCGCGCCGTGCAGGGTGGCCAGGCCGTACAGGGCGGCCGCGCCGGTCGTCGGGCCGATATGTGCAATCTTCAGGGTCACGGGCGCTTCGGCAAACGCCGCGCAGGCCGCCAGCGCCATGGCCAGAGTCAGTACCAGGGCAACGATCTTTTTCATTTCCGTGTTCCTCCTGTGATTTTCATGATCAAAGCGCATAGACTTTGTTCCGTTATTATACACCCGAATCCTTTTCCGTAAAGCCTTGATTTTGTTCCTTTCGTGTTTTCCCGCCCCCCTTCCGCGGCCCGCATCCGCCCCTCCGGACAGTTGCGCAATCGCGGCGGATGTTGTAAACTCTTTATATCTTATATTTACGATGAGGGGCGCTCCGGACCGGGGCCGGCCCCGCGGAAGGACCGGGAAGCAGCATGAAGGTTGTCATTCTGGCCGGGGGCTTCGGCACCCGCATCTCCGAGGAAAGCCAGTGGAAGCCCAAGCCCATGATTAATATCGGCGGCATGCCCATCCTCTGGCACATCATGAAGGGCTATTCCCACTACGGCTTTCATGAATTCATCATCTGCGCGGGCTACCGGCAGGAGGTCATCAAGCAGTGGTTCGGGGATTATTTCCTGCACACCAGCGACATCACCTTCGACTTTACCCAGGGCAACCGGGTCATCGTGCACAACCAGCACGCGGAGCCCTGGAAGGTTTCCGTCATCGACACCGGGCTCAACACCATGACCGGCGGGCGCGTCCGCCGCATCCGGCCCTATGTGGGGGATGAAACCTTCATGCTCACCTACGGGGACGCGGTGTCCAACGTGGACATTCCCGCCCTGCTGCGCTTCCACGAGAGCCACGGCCGGGCCGTGACCCTGACCACCGTCTCCCTGGCCCAGCAGAAGGGCGTGCTGGATCTTTCGCCGGACGGGCAGATCCGCGCCTTCCGGGAGAAGAGCGTCAAGGACGGGTCCGTCATCAACGGCGGCTTCATGGTCTGCAACAGCGCCCTGTTCAACTATCTGGAGGACGACGCCACCGTGCTGGAGAAGCGCCCCATGCAGCGCCTGGCCGAGGAGGGGGAGCTGATGGGCTTCTTCCACGGCGATTTCTGGCAGTGCATGGACACCAAGCGCGAAATGGACCTGCTGGAGCGCCTCTGGGCCAGCGGCCAGGCCCCCTGGAAAACCTGGGAGAACTGACCATGGCGCAGCAGAAAACGGACAGCCCCCGCCGGAGCTTTCTCCGGCGCGTGATGGGGGATTCGATCTGGAGCATCGCCGGGCTCATGCTCATGAACCTGGCGGCGCAGTTCGCGGTCTATCCGCTGTGGAACCGCCGCCTGGGCAACGAAAGCTACGGACACATTCTGTTCCTGCTTTCTGCCATGAACATCCTCGCAGTCTCCATGGGCACCGCCTGCAACTATGGCCGCATGAAGGAAAGCGCCGAGCGGGAGACCGGCAACCGGACCTATCTGCAGGTGCTGGCCTGGGCGTCCCTGGCCGCGGTTCCCTACATGATCGTCGCCAGCCTCCTCTCCGGCGCCGGCATGTCCCCGGCGGAAACCGCGCTGCTCGTGCTGCTGACCGTGGCCACGATGTGGCGGTTTTACGCGGACGTGGGGTACCGGCTGACGCTGAACTACCGCGGGTTTTTCCTGTACTATCTGACCGTCAGCCTGGGCTACGGCGTGGGCGTCGCGCTGTTCCTGCGCACGGGGCTGTGGCCCCTGGCCCTGCTGCCCGGCGAGCTGGCGGGCCTCTGCCTGGTGCTCCTCCGGGGCCATGTGCTCCGGCCGGAGCCGGAGCGGGAGCCGGAGGCGGTGGCCCGGCGGGTCACGCGGGTCATCCTGACCCTCTTTGCCACGGAGGTCATCAACAACCTGATCTTCAACGGCGACCGGGTGCTGCTCAACGCCCTGCTGGACGGCACCGCCGTCTCCCTGTACTATCAGGCGTCCCTGCTGGGGAAAACCATGGCGCTCATCGCCACCCCGCTCAACAGCGTGCTCATCGGCTACCTGTCCCGCTACGAGGGCGGCCTGGACCGGCGCCTGATGAAGCGGATCGCCGCGGCCTCCCTGGCCGCGCTGGCGGTGGTCACCGCCGCCTGCACCCTCGCCGCGCATCTGCTGATCCAGCTGCTCTATCCCCAGAACTACGCGCTGGTCCGGGGCTATTTCCCGGTGGCCAATCTGGCGCAGGTGGCCTATTTCATTTCCGGCATCGTGGCGACGGTGCTCCTGCGCTACTGCCGCATCCGGTATCAGCTGTACATCAACCTGGTTTACGCCGGCCTGTTCCTGGGGCTGTGCCTGCCCGCCGCGCTGCTGCGCGGGCTGGACGGCTTCTGCCTGGCGCTGCTGGCGGTATGTCTGGCCCGGCTGGGCTTCGTGCTGTTCCTGGGCGCGCGCAGCGCCTGGACGGGGAAGGGATTGAACGACAATGAAACTCAAGGAAGCGCAGGACCGGTCCTTTGAACTTCTCTGCCTGATCGACGACATCTGCCGCCGGGAGCACGTGCCCTATTTTCTTGACGGCGGCTCGGAAATCGGCGCCGTGCGGGAAAAGGACATCATCCCCTGGGACGACGATATCGACATCAAGCTGCTGCTGGCGGACTATCCCGCCTTCCGGGATGCCATGCGCAAACACCTGCCGGAGGGGGTGCGCCTGGTGGAGCCGGAGGACTTCGCTCCCCGCTTCTATGACTTCGTGGTCCGGGTGGTGGACACCCGCGTGCTCCGCCGCCGCGTCACCGAGGAGGATCAGGCCTACGGTCTGCTGGACAACAACCTGTGCATCGACGTGTTTGTGCACTACCACATTCCCGAAGGCGGCCTGGCCCGCCGCCTGACCTACGCCCGCATGAAGCTGCTCTACGGCCTGGGGCTGGGCCACCGGTACCGGCTGGACATGAGCAGATACACGGCCGCCCAGAAGCTTCCCGTGCTGCTGATGCGCGCGGCGGGCCGCCTGATTCCCGCCCGGAGCCTGTGCCGCCATTTCTTCCGCCTCGCCGGGCGCATGGACCGCCGCTACGCCGCCTCTCCCTGGGGGCTGAGCAACTGGCTCACCGGCAGCACCTATCAGAAGATGGCCTGGTACGCCTCCTCCGTGTCCGGGGAGCTCCGGGGCCGTGCCTTTCCCATTCCCGTGGGCTATGACGAGGATCTGACCACCTATTACGGGGATTACATGCATCCCCCGAAGGACCGCGGCGCCTTCATCCAGCACCTGGATGAGGAGGACCGGTATCAGGAGCCGTAAACCAACCGCAAGGAGGCGCACCCATGCCCGCTCTTTCCCCCTATAAGGCCGACCTGGACTACAGCTATGCGCCAGGTCTGTTTCCCAGCATGGAGTGCCTGCAGCACCGCCCGGAGCAGGTGCGCCGCGTGCTGCTGCACTCCTCCGCCGCCGGGCGGGAAGGCGCGGATCGCCTCTGCGCCCTGGCGGAGCGCCTGCACGTCCGCGTGGAGGAGGCGGACCGCGCCCTCAGCCGCATCAGCGGCAAGGAAAACTGCTTTGCCGCCGCCGTCTTCGCCAAGTATGAGGACGCGCTGCTGCCGGGGCAGCCCCACGTGCTGCTCCACGAGCCGGGGGACAGCGGCAACGTGGGCACCATTCTGCGCACGGCCCTGGGCCTGGGCATCGGGGACGTGGCGCTGATCCGCCCCTGCGTGGATCTGTTCGATCCCCGCACCGTGCGGGCCAGCATGGGCAGCCTGTTTCAGCTGCGCGTGCATGTGTACGACCGGATCGACGACTATCTGGAGGCCTTTCCGGAGCAGCGGCTTTTCCCCTTCATGCTGGACGCCTCCGTGCCCCTTTCCCGGGCCCTGGAGCAGCGCCCCGCCTCCGCCTGGACCCTGGTCTTCGGCAACGAGGGCCGCGGCCTTCCGCCCCGCTTTGCCACCCTGGGCCAGCCCGTCCGCATTCCCAGCAACGACCGCGTCGACTCCCTGAACCTGGCCGTCGCCGCCGCCATCGGCATCTATGCCTTCACGCAGGAAGGACTGCCAAATCTCTGAAAGGAGAAGCGCATGAGAAAGGATTATGTCATTTTTTACACGGAGGCTAATCTTGTCTGCGTCATTCTGCTTGGCATCCTGCTGATCCATGACCGGCTTCACAGCTCCCAGCAGGAGAAGCAGCTCTGGTTCAACCGGACCATCATCTCCTTCATCCTGTATTTCATCTGCGATTCCTTCTGGTCCGCGATGCTCGGCGGCGTTCTGCCCGGCATCCGCTGGCTGTCCCTGCTGCTGAACCTGTCCAATTTTATCCTGCTGGGCGTGATCACCTATCACTGGTTCATGTACATGGCCGCCTCGGAGCAGCTGGCCTTCCGGACCAGCCGCAGAAAGCGGGCGCTGCTCCTGCTGCCGCTGGTCAGCACGCTGCTGATTCTGCTGATCGGCTACATCCGGGATCCGTACGGCTGGCTCGGGGAAAGCGGCGAGCTGGGCCCGTGGTATTCGCCGCTGCAGGTCGCCGCCCCGATCTTCTATGTGCTGACCGCCTTCATCGTCTCCCTGCACAGCATCCGGAAAACGGAGTCCTCTTCGGAGCGGAAGACCTACTGGCTGATCGGCCTCTTCCCGCTGGCCGTGATGGGCTTCGGGCTGATCCAGGTGTTCACCCAGAACGCCCCGACCTTCTGCTTCGGCAGCACGATCATGACCGTGTTCTTCTACATTCAGCACATGCAGACGCTGGTTTCCGTGGATGAGCTGACCCGTCTGAACAACCGGGGCCAGATCAACCGGCACATGGAGCAGATCCGCTTCCGGGAGAACGTCCAGGTGTTCGTCATGATGATTGACATCGACGGCTTCAAGCACATCAACGATACCTACGGGCACGCCGAGGGAGACCGGGCCCTGATGCTGGCCTCCGACGTGCTCAAGCAGACCTGCGACAGCATCAAGGCCCCCGCCTTCATCGGCCGGTACGGCGGAGATGAGTTCCTGCTCATCATCCACGATCCGAACAAGGACGACGGCTATCCGGACCGGATCTCCACGGTGTTCCGGCAATTCCTTTCGGAGCTGCAGCAGCGAACCCAGCTGCCCTACGCGCTGAACGTCAGCATCGGCTACGACCGGCTGAGAAACCGGGAGGACACCATCCAGGACTGCCTGGTCCGCGCGGATGAAAACCTGTACCTGGAAAAGCGGGCCAAGGGCGCGGGCCGGTGAGGGCCGCGCAACCCCTCCGCCGCCGGAATTGCTTGTGTTTTCCGGCAAAACTGATATAATCAGATCAGAGAGCCATCACCGACCCGACCATCTGCGTCAGGAGGGAGACTTCTTTGGAATTTCTGCTCGACGAGTCTTTTATCGCCCTGTCGCTGATCGTGCTGTTCGCGATCCGCCTCAGCTCGCAGCGCTTTACCCGGGACAAGGGGCTGCGCGGCTTCTGGCTGACCGTGATCAGCTGTTTTTTGCTGCTGGCGGAGGAACAGCTCGAGATCGCAGCCAGCCTGGACCCCTCCCTGATTTTCTGGCGCACGCTGCTGTCCATCCTCGGATATGTGCTGCGCTCCACCGCCGCGCTGGGCCTGGCGCTGGTGGTCTCGCCGCCGGAGCCGCGGAGCAGATGGCTGTTTCTGCCCTGCACCGTCAATCTGCTGGCCTGCTGCACCGCCTTCTTCACGGACATCGTCTTCGGCTTTGACGCGGATTACAGCTTTTACCGGGGCCCGCTGGGCTACCTGCCCTTCATCATTCCCACGCTGTACATGCTTTATATTCTGTGGATCTCCTTCCGCCACTACGACGGCGGGCAGAGCCTCGCCGACCGGCTGATTCTGCTGGCCGGCTCCGCTTTCTGTCTGCTGTCCGCGCTGCTGGACGCCTTACGCGGCGGCGCCCGCCTGCACGAGGCGCTGATGATCTGCAGCGTCTTCTTCTACATTTTTCTGCGTTCCTACGATATCCGGCGGGATTCGCTGACGCGGCTGCTGAACCGGCAGTCGCTGTACGACGACTGCGAATCCATGCGGCAGAGAATCACTGCCGCGGCCTCCCTGGACATGAACGGACTGAAGGAGCTCAATGACAGCCAGGGCCACCAGGCGGGGGACGTCGCCCTGAAGGCCATCGGCGATTGCCTGCAGCAGGTTTCCGGGCCGCGCGTGCGGGCCTACCGCATCGGTGGGGATGAGTTCATTCTGCTGTTCTTCCGGTCGGACGAGACCGTCGTGCGGGCGACGCTGGAGGAGGTTCGC
>CAMNCR010000014.1 GCA_946534455.1 uncultured Clostridia bacterium
GGTGCCCGCCGATCTGTTCATTTCGCTGGCGGGTGGTGGCGCCCTCCTGCAGGTTCATGCCCTTGAGCAGGGCGTTCTTTCCGAAGCGGCCGTGCAGCAGCAGCGTGGCCTGCTGCAGACGCCGTTCCTTTTCCTCCGCCTGCCGCTCCTGCTCGCGCTGCCGGTCGAGGGCGGCATAGTCCGTAAAGAGATCCAGCTGCTCGGGCCCCTCCTCCGGGATCTCGTTTTCCCGGATCAGGCCGGCGGCGACCAGGTTCACGCGGCGCACCAGCAGATCCGGATCCATGATGCGGTCGAAGAGGGCCAGCATGCAGTCCATGATGCGGTGGGTCGAGCTGGTCCAGCGATCCAGATTGCCGGTTCCGTGGGCGTGACGGGGACAGGGACGCCCGTAAAAATCCAGGCCCACGGTGCCGAGAAAGGGCTTGCCGGTGCGGGCCACGGCGAAGGCCGGCTCCCCTCCGGCGCCGCCTGTGCGCCGGGGAACGATGGAGGCCCGGTCGTAGCCGAGGGTCAGGGTGACCTGCCGGGTGACCATTCGCTTGCGAACCAGGTCCAGCGCCAGCAGCTCCGTCATCTCCCGGACGATCAGGCGGGTCTTTTCCGCGTCATAGGGCTCGGCAAGCACCTGACCGGAGGAAAGGCAGCTGGTTTCCGGACGGTAGCGCCGGACGGTTGCGATTTCCGTGGGCTCCCAGCCCCAGGCGTGGTCGATGAGCAGCTCCGCGTTGATGCCCATGGCGTGATAGAGCACATCCTCATGGGCGACGCTCAGGCGGGCCACGTCCCCCATGGTATAGCAGCCCAGCTTTTCCAGCCGGCGGGCCGTGCCGCGGCCCACGCGCCAGAAATCCGTCAGCGGCCGGTGACACCAGAGCAGCTCCCGGTATTTCCGCTCGTCCAGCTCGGCGATGCGCACCCCGTCCTGATCCGCGGGCACGTGCTTGGCGACGATATCCATGGCCACCTTGGCCAGGTACATGTTGGTGCCGATGCCCGCGGTGGCGGTGATGCCGGTGGTATAGAGCACCTCGCGGATCATGGTGATGGCCAGCTGATGGGCGGTCATCTCATAGGTCCGGAGGTACCCGGTCACATCGATGAAGCATTCGTCGATGGAATAGACATGAATGTCCTCCTCGGAAACATATTTCAGATAGATGCTGAAGATCCGGGTGCTGATTTCCTCATACAGGCGCATCCGGGGCGGCGCAATGATGTATCCCAGCTCCAGGGAGGGATCCGCCTGCAGCGCGTCGGCGTCAAAGGAGGTGGAGGTAAAGTGATACCGGCCGTCCGCGCCCCGGGGCAGCACCCCCAGCGCCTTCGCCTTCCGGAAGCGCTCGAGGTTGACCTCGCGCACCCGCTGAATGACCTCGAACAGCCGGGCCCGGCCGGAGATGCCGTAGGCCTTCAGGGAAGGGGAGACCGCCAGGCAGATGGTTTTCTCCGTCCGGGTGTCATCGGCCACCACGAGATGGGTCTTGAGCGGATCGACTTTCCGATCGGCGCATTCGACCGACGCGTAATAGGATTTGAGGTCGATGGCCACATACGTCCGCTCCATCCGGCGCCCTCCTTTCCGCAGCCCGGCGGCTGCCGATTCCCGGGATTCTCTCAGCCTTCCACAAACCAGCGGCCGAAGCTGCTGGCAAACCGGGCATCCCCCCGCTCGAAGAACAGATGGCGGGTTTCTCCCCGGATGACCACGGTATAGCAGTCCCCCCGCAGGCGCTGATCCACCGAGGAGGCCGGGCGGAAATCCCGGACTTCGTCAATCTGAAAAACGCGCCCGTCCCGCCAGGTGATGGACCGGGGCTGCATGAAGCCGGTGTTATCGAAGTCTGAATTGACTTTGACATAAATGCGATTGGCCATATTTCCTCCTTCGCCGCGGAAATCAGTCCCAGGCGTTGAGCCGATGCGCGCGGCGGAAGGCCTGGATTTCCGCGTCAAAAAGCTCCTCCGCCAGAGCCAGCTCCTCCCCGGACAGGCGGTCCGCGGAGGAAACGGTGCCCAGCACGCGGCCCCGGACGACCAGGGTGTTGTCCTCCGTTTTGCGGCCGTAGGGACGGCGGGCGTTGACGGAAAAGAGCGTCCGGTCCGGGGCGACCCGCTTGATCACCGCGCCGTCATCCGTATCCACGATGACGTCGGTTCCGGGAACGGCGCTCCCGGTGCGCACGTAGTACACATCGTCTCCATCGTGATAGACGGGCTCCATGCTGTCCCCGGAGACCCGGGCAATGCCGTCGGCCGCGGCGTTGATGCTGCTGCGGCGCAGAAAGGTATAGGCGGGCACGGGATCGGTTACCTCGGCGCCGGCGCCGGCGGCGACGGTGCCCGGACGGATTTCAAACAGGGCGACGGTTTCGCGCAGACGGTCCTGCCGGGCAGCCTGCTCCTCATCGATCAGGGCGCGGATCATCCGATCCACCACCCGCTGCCCGGGCGGCGTGAGCCGGCGAAACTGGCGGAGCAGCCGATCCTCCTGCCCGGTGAGGCCGCCGTCCGGCTCCATGGCGAAGAGCCGGTGCAGGGGAAGCTTCAGCACGGAGCAGAGCAGCGGGATGCAGCCGTAATCCGGCCGGCTGCGGCCGGATTCCCAGTTGACCACGCTGTTGCGGGTGACGCCCAGCCGCGCGCTGAGCGCCTGCTGGGACAGCCCGGCCCGCTGCCGGTATTCCCGGAGCGTGTTTCCCAGCGCGTTGGAATCAGAGACGGGCACGGCATCCGTTGATTTCATGGAAATCCCTCCTTCGGGACGGAAGCTGCAGACTGGAAGAGAAGGAAGCACAGCACAAGGATAGCAAAACAAAATACACAAGTCAACAGTTTTGTGCAAAATATGTTTAACTTTTTGGAAGAGGGGACGGGGCGGCCGCGGCGGTCAGGCGCGGTAGGCGCTGTCGATCGGAATGATGCGGTCGGAGGCCTCGGCGGCCTGCAGCTCGCCGGCCATCTGCGGATAGAGGGTCAGGGTGTATTTTTTCTGCAGCTCGACGCGGTTTCGGCAGCCCACCTTCTGCAGCACATTGCGGACGTGATATTTGACGGTGCTCTCCGTAATGAAAAGCGCCTCGGCGATTTCGCCGTTGGAGTGGCTGTCGAGCACCATGCGCAGCACCTCCTTCTCCCGGGCGGAGAGGTCGTGATGCAGGCAGAAGGCCTCAAAGACCTCCCGCTCGCTGCGCTGCTGCACGGCATGAGGCTCATAGAGCCGCTGCCAGAGGCGGTAAAACAGCCAGACCGTCGGGAAAAAGAGCAGGAGCGTCAGGAGAATCAGAAGAACCTTCCGGCCGGAAAGCAGCAGGCCGGCCGCCGTTCCCGCCACATCGCCCAGGCGCCCGAAGAGCAGTCCCAGGGGCGCGAGAAAGGGACGGCGCGCCTGCTCGGCGAGATCCAGAAACAGCACGACGCGGAAGACGGAGAAGAAGCCGAAAAAGAGATAATCCAGCCCCCAGCAGATGGCCGCGGGCACGGGCTCGCTGGTCAGCCCCAGCATGAGAAAGGGAAGAACCAGGGCGGCCACGGTGCAGAGCGCGCCGTCCCTGCGGCTGCGCGTATGAATCAGACCGGCGGCCAGGA
>CAMNCR010000015.1 GCA_946534455.1 uncultured Clostridia bacterium
GGCTGCGAAGTGATCGGAGGAAGCATCACTGCTGAGGGCAACGCAGCCTGGGGCTTCGGCGCGCTCTGTGGCGCTCCCTGGGGCGCGGCTGAGATCACAGACTGCAAGGTCAGCGGAACTGTCATTACCGTGAGCGGCGAAAACAACCGACTGGTCGGCGGCTTGGTTGGGTTCGGCGGAACCTATGACCCCTCAGCGCCTGCGCGGATTGCCGGGTGTGCGGTTGATGATGTGACGATTCATGTGTCTGAAACGACAGATTCTGTCGGCGGCCTGATTGGCGCCGGCAAGGAAATGACGGAGGGCAGCGACGTGATGTCTTCCTTTGCCGTCAGCGACTGCAAGGTATCTGGAAGCATCACCGGCGGCGGAGAACACGTTGGCGCAGTAGTCGGAGACCCTGCCTGTGCTGTATCTGTAGACTGTGAGGGCGGCATGACGCTTTCCGATGAAGGCAGCCTTGGTGTGTTTCCCTTGATCGCCGGTGAAAATGGCACCACCTACGTCAGCCTCTTTGATGTGATCATCAGTGAACAATGGACGCCCGTCTGGCAGGACTATGTTGCCGCGGTCGTCGGTGAAGACGCTGCATCCGATATGACCGCCGGACTGCAAAGCGCGATTACCTCTGACCTGTACGGCGAGGCAGCTGTGTCCGCTTTTGCCGATGGCGGTTACGCCTTCGACTGCGATTTCATTAACGGTGCACAAAGCATCACCTTCAAGGATGATAACGTCACGATCTTGAAAACGGACGGTACCAGTGAAACCCATACCTACGAGTATCTGGGGCAATACAATGTAGGCGAAAACGAAACCATGCTATACCAGGGTATGGAGATCTCCATGGCTTTCCCTGTTGACGCGTATAAGAGCACTGATGAAGCGGGCGAGTTCAACTATTTCTTCCTGCGGGAAGACACCATGGAGGAGACCTATCACATCGAGTTCCGCTACGGCAAAAATCTGGAAGAACTGCAGGGATATTTAGTCGGTCCTTACGCCTACTGGCTGGCAGCGGGTATCGATGAAGCTGCTGACGAAGAAACGATCAACCGCGTGATCGCCCTGTTCTGTTTGGAGAATATGGATTATTCCGCCCATACCGAAGCAGCGCTGCGCCAGCTCGCGGAGCTTGGCTTCGTGGGCAACTGGAAAGCGGATCTCTCCAATTTTGGAGAAGAATATGCCTCCGTTGATCTACGTATGAGCATTGATGAAAACGGTCACGGCATCACGACTATGAACGGCACACAGACCGCTGACTTTGAAGCCTACGCGGTCGACAACGGCGAGAAAGAGGACGACGTCGGTCTCTACGTGGCCTACAGCAACCTGGAATCCGAGGCGGAAGCAGCACCCTACACAATGACTGTAAACGACGCGGGTCAGACAGTGCTGACGCTGCATGCGGACGACGGGACCATCAGCTGGATTCGGCAGTAGGCTGCACCCGCCGGAACACAATCAAAAGAAAGAAGGGGTCCAAGTGAAAGAAAAGAACCAACGCGGACTTTCGGCACTGCTCGAGTACGCGGGCGGCTACAGAAAGCTGACTTACCTGTCGCTGATCCTATCCGCGCTGAGCAGCGTGCTGGCGCTGCTGCCCTTTGTCTTTCTGTGGCGGATCATCCGGGAAGTTCTCGAGGTGCGGCCGGATTATTCGCAGGCGACCGGAATCGTCCGCAACGGGTGGATGGCCGTGCTGTTCGCGGTGCTGGCCTGGCTGGTCTATGTAGCTGCGCTGGTCTGTTCCCACGGCAGCGCCTTCCGCACGGCGGCAAATATGAAAAAGGCGCTGCTGCATCACATTGCCCGCCTTCCCATCGGCTTCGCGGATGAAATGGGCTCCGGCAAGCTGCGGCGGATCGTGACAGAGGTGACCGGCTCTACGGAAACGCTTCTGGCCCACAACCTGCCGGACATGGCAGGGGCCATTGCCTTGCCCCTGGGCATGCTCGTGATGCTGTTTGTGTATGACTGGCGCTTCGGCCTAGCCTGCCTGATCCCGATTGCGCTCAGCTTTGCCGCCATGATGCGGATGGCGGGTCCGGCCATGGAGGAGGATATGCGGCAGTATCAGAACGCCCTGGAACGCATGAGCAACGAGGCTGTCGAATACGTGCGGGGCGTTCCGGTGGTCAAAACTTTTGGGCAGACAGTTTTCTCCTTCCATCGGTTCAAGGCCTCCATCGACGAATACTGCGAATTCTGCATGCATTACACCCGGATGATGCGAAAGTCCATGCTGGGCTACACCGTGCTGATTCACAGCGCCTTCGTCTTTCTCCTTTGCCTGACACTGTTCCTGATCCGCGGCGGCAGCTATCCGACGGACATCCTGCTGAATTTCCTGTTTTACGTCATCTTCACCCCCGCCATTGCCACTGCCATGAGCAAGGTCATGTTTATGAGCGAGAACAGCATGAAGGTCAAGGACGCGGTGGCCAGGACGGACGCGATCCTCGGCCTCCGGCCCCTGCCGGAAGCCGAGCGCGGCCGGGAGCCCGGCAGCGCGACCGTGGAGCTGATGGACGTGACATACCGCTATTCGCCGGACGCGTCGGCAGCCCTGTCTCATCTGTCCCTGAAGGCGGAACGAAACGAGATCGTCGCCCTCGTCGGCCCCTCCGGCAGCGGAAAAACCACGGTCGCAGGTCTGATCTCCCGATTCTTTGACCCGCAGGAGGGCCAGGTGCTCCTGGGCGGCGTGGATGTACGCCAGATCTCCAAGGAGGAGCTGATGCGGCGCGTGGCCTACGTCTTCCAGGACAGCCGCCTGCTAAAGCGCTCCATCGCGGACAATCTGCGGATCGCGAAGCCGGACGCCTCCGAGGAGGAACTGTTGGAGGCCCTGAAAAAGGCCCATTGCTCGGATATTCTCTCCCGTCTGCCCCAGGGCATCCACACGGTGCTGGGCGCCCGGGGGACCTACCTCTCCGGCGGCGAGCAGCAGCGCATCGCCATTGCCCGCGCCATATTGAAGGACGCCGACGTGGTGATCCTGGACGAAGCCAGCGCCTTCGTCGATCCGGAATGCGAGGCGCAGGTACAGCTGGCCTTCCGGGAGATGGCAAAGGGGAAGACGGTGATCATGATCGCGCACCGACTCTCCACGGTCCGCAATGCCGACCGGATCTACGTGTTGGAAAACGGCCAACTGGCGGAACATGGAAAGCACGGCGAGCTGCTGGAGCAGAAAGGGCTCTACGCCCAGATGTGGGCGGAATACCAGAAGGCCGCCAGTTGGAAGGTAGGTGAAGCGGTATGAAACGGTATCTGATGAAGCGCTTTGCGTTGACGGAAAAGGGCGCCGCAGATATGGGCAAGGCGATCCTCGCGGTGACGCTCTCGAATCTTGCCCTGATGCTCCCGATCTGGCTGCTGTTTGCCTTTACCGGAGATTAT
>CAMNCR010000016.1 GCA_946534455.1 uncultured Clostridia bacterium
TGGGAGCTGGGGCGGATTCGGGAAAAGGACAGCGGCGCGGATCACTGCGTGGCCTGCGGCGCCTGCGAGGCGGCCTGCCCTCAGGGCCTGTCCATCATCGAGCAGCTGCGGCAGGCCTGGAAGGAGCTGGGCGCCTGAGCTCTACGGATTATTCATAGTATGCGCCCCGCATGAGGAGGTAGATGGTTTCCCCCAGCTCCTCCTCATCGGCGCGGGAATCGGTGCGCACATAGGTTTCGGCGATGCTGGTGAGGCTGGCGGCCAGATAGTCCGCCATATAGGGCTGGAGCCGCTCCCGGGAGGGGACGGAGAAGGACAGCGCGTGCGTGAATTCCTTCCGGAGCATGTTGTGCAGCAGCGGCATGAGGTCATGCTGCGCGAGCACGGTGAGCACATCGGCATGGGCGATGATGTAATGGCTGAAGCGGCTGCAGACCTGGCGGAAGGAATCCTGCCCCTGGGACTGGGGTCGGGAAGGCCTGTAGCAGCACTCATTGCGCAGAGCGAAGGAGATCACGTTCTCCTTGGACTGGAACAGGCTGTAGAAGGTCTGCCGGGACACATCTGCCCGTTTACAGATAGCACAGATTGAGATATCATTATAGGGCTGCTCCCCCAGGAGCGCCAGCAGCGCGATCGCGATCTGCCGCTGGGAAGCCAGAGCGGTCTTGTTGCTGCCACAGTACATGATGGGATAGCCTGCCTTTCAAAAAATATTTTGCAGAAAACCTTGACAATTGTCAAAGTGTGTCTATAATTAGTATACCACAACTTGGACAAATGTCAAGGTTGTTTTTCGCGCTTTTTGTGCAGAAAGCAGGACGGAGGGAGACAAATGGCTGTATTACCCCTTTACAAGGCGCTGGTGCTGCCGGATGCCAACATATATCTGAAAACCGAGCGATTTGAGAAGATGGTGGGCCGGGCGCCCCGGATGGAGGAGCGGGTCACGCTGCTGGTGCTCCGGGAGGATACGCCCCGGGAGCAGCTGACGCCGGACAGCTTCTATTCCATCGGCGTTTCCGGCTATGTATCCGAGATTCACGAGGAGGGCTGGTTCGGAATCCGCTCCCGGGGCCGGGTGAACCTGGACGAGGTGGCCCTGCTCCCGGACGGGCGCATCGAAGCCTATACCTCCCGCCGGGAGGATACGGAGATGCTGGATCCCCAGGAGGAGGCGCGGAAGGCGGCGGGCGTCCGGAAGGCGCTGGAGGAGTTTTCGGAGGGAACGCAGTGGGAGCAGGCCGCCAGAGCCTGGACCCGGCAGTTTGAAACCCTCAACGAGCTGGCGGGCGCCTGCGCGCCGTGGATGGATGCCACGAACGAGGAGCGCTATGCGATTCTGGCGGAGGACAGCGCCGTGCGCCGGGCGGAGATGATCGAAAAGCTGATCTACGAAACCCTGGAGATGGGCCGGCTCAGCCAGGAGGGCTCCTCCGCGCGCCAGGAGGACTATCAGAAGATGGTCCGCGAGTCCGCGATCCGCAAGCAGATGGAATATCTGCAGAAGGAGCTGGACGAGATGCATCCGGAGAACGTGTCGGATCTCCGGCGGCTGGAGCTGAAGATTCAGGAGTCCGGCATGAACGAGACCGCGCGGCGGGAGGCGGACAAGCTGCTGAACCGGCTGAAGCAGGAGGGCTCCAACAGCGCCGAGACGGGCATGCTCTATAACTATCTGGATTTCCTGACCGGGCTTTCCTGGAAGAAGGAGCCGGCGCGGGAGATCAGCCTGGACGCGGCGGAGCGGGTGCTGGAGGAGGATCATTTCGGCCTGCGGAAGGTGAAGGACCGGATCCTGCAGCAGATCGCCGTCATGAACCTGAAAAAGCAGCAGTCCGGATCGATTCTGCTTTTCGTGGGCGCGCCGGGCACCGGCAAGACCAGCATCGGCCAGAGCATCGCCCGGGCGCTGGAGCGCAAATATGTCCGGGTCAGCCTGGGCGGCGTGCGGGATGAGGCAGACATCCGGGGACATCGCCGGACCTATATCGGCGCCATGCCCGGGCGCATCATGGACGCGATTCAGAAGAGCGGCGTCTCCAATCCGGTCATGGTGCTGGATGAGGTGGACAAGCTGTCCGCGTCCTATAACGGCGATCCGGCCAGCGCGCTGCTGGAGGTGCTGGATCCGGAGCAGAACAGCACCTTTACGGATCACTATATGAACGTGCCCTACGACCTGTCGGATGTGCTGTTCATCTGCACGGCCAACACCGTGGACACGATTCCGGAGCCGCTGCTGAACCGGATGGAGATGATCCAGTTCCAGGGCTATTCCCCGATCGAAAAGCTGCAGATCGCCCGGCGGCACCTGCTGCCGAAGGCGCTGGAGGCGGCGGGCATCCGGGAGGAGCAGCTGGGGGTTTCGGATGATACGCTGCGGGCGGTGATTTCGGACTTTACCCGGGAAAGCGGCGTGCGGGGACTGAAAAAGCAGATGGACACCCTGTGCCGCTCCGCGGCGGTGCGGATCGTCCGCGGGGAGACGGACCGGCTGGAGGTGGCTCCGGAGGAGCTGCGCACCTATCTGGATCAGCGGCCGCTGCGCCACCGGGATGTGCGGGAGGCGGCGGCGCCGGGCATTGTGACCGGCCTGGCCTGGACCGCGGCGGGCGGCGATATTCTGTATATTGAGGCCATGCTGACGCCCGGCAGCGGCCAGGTGATCATCACCGGACAGCTGGGGGATGTGATGAAGGAATCCGTCCGGGTGGCGGTGAGCCTGGTGAAGCATCGCTTCCCGGACCGGGCGGAGGTGTTCAGGGATCAGGATCTGCATGTGCACGTGCCGGACGGGGCGACACCCAAGGACGGCCCCTCCGCGGGC
>CAMNCR010000017.1 GCA_946534455.1 uncultured Clostridia bacterium
AATTGAACAGATCCCCGTCCGGACACCCGGACGGGGATCTTGTTTATGCGCTTTCCGTGCGTCAGATTTCGATTTCCGCTTTTTCCTCCAGGGCATCGCTCAGCAGCGGGCGGATCTGCGCCACCAGCTGCTCCACCTGCTCCGGACACCGGCCGATGTACAGCCGGGGATCCAGCACGGCCGCCATCTCCTCCTCCGTCATGCCGAAGGCCTCCTCCCGCGCCAGCCTCGCCAGCAGGTCGCAGGGCTCCCCTTCCTTCATGCGCGCCGTCGCCTCCATGGAGCAGCGCCGGATGATTTCATGCAGGGCCTGGCGGTTGCCGCCCCGTTTCACGGCCTCCATCATCAGGTTCTCCGTCGCCAGGAAGGGCATGTATTCCCGGATGGTCCGATCGATCACCTTTTCGTTCACCCGCAGCCCGTCGGAGATGTTCCGGATCAGGCGCAGGATCGCATCCGCGCACAGGAACGCCTCCGGCAGGGAAATGCGCCGGTTGGCGGAGTCGTCCAGCGTGCGCTCCATCCACTGCACCGATGCGGTCATCGGCGCGTTCGCGGAAACGCTCATCAGGTACCTGGCCAGCGAGCACACCCGCTCACTGCGCATGGGGTTCCGCTTGTAGGCCATGGCCGAGGAGCCGATCTGCTTTTCCTCAAAGGGCTCCTCGATCTGCCGGTCATGCTGCAGCAGCCGAATGTCATTGGCCATGCGATAGCAGCTCTGGCCAATGGCGGAGAGCACGTTGAGAATCCGGCTGTCCGCCTTGCGCGGATAGGTCTGCCCGCTCACGGCATAGCACCGGTCAAAGCCAAACGCTCCCGCAATGCGGCGGTTCATGTCATCAATCTTCCGGCTGTCGCCTTCGAACAGATCCATGAAGCTCGCTTCCGTGCCCGTGGTTCCCCGGCAGCCCAGGAAGCGCATTTCCCGCAGCACGAAATCCAGCTCCTCCAGATCGAACCAGAAATCCTGCAGCCACAGGGAGGCCCGCTTGCCCACGGTCACGGGCTGCGCCGGCTGATAGTGGGTATAGCCCAGGGTCGGAAGGGCGCGATACTTTTCCGCGAAGTCGCACAGCTGCCGCATCACGCTCATCAGCTCGGAGCGGAGATATTTCAGCCCGTCCCGGTAGATCACCAGATCCGCGTTGTCCGTCACATAGCAGCTCGTCGCCCCCAGATGAATGATTCCGGCTGCCCCGGGCGCCACTTTTCCGTAGGCGTAAACATGCGCCATCACGTCGTGACGGACTTCCTTTTCCCGCTGACGTACGCATTCGTAGTCGATGTCCGTCACGTGCGCCTCAAGCTCCTGCACCTGCGCCTCCGTCACCGGAAGGCCCAGCTCCATCTCCGCCCTGGCCAGCTCCACCCAGAGCCTGCGCCAGGTCTGATACCGCGTGTCGGCGGAAAACAGCTTCAGCATGTAAGCGGAAGCATACCGGGAGGAAAGGGGGGATTCATATTGTTCGGTCATGCTCTGTCTCCTCGCTCAGTGCCGCTCAGTCATCGGGCGGCAGATGATGCTCTCCCGCTCCGGGCCGACGGAAATATAGGTAATGGGGCAGCCGATGGCCTGCTCTACGCGCAGCACATAGGCCTGGGCCTCCGCCGGCAGATCCTCCCACCGGCGAACATCCGAAATGTCCCGCTGCCAGCCCGGCATGGTTTCCAGCACGGGCTTTGCGGAGGCCAGCGCCGTCGGGAAGGGGAACTCATCCGTTTCCTCGCCGTTCACCTCGTAGCGTACGCACAGCGGAATCTCCTTCATGCCGCTCAGCACATCCAGCTTCGTCAGGGCAATCTCCGTGGCCGCCTGCACCTCGACGCCGTAGCGCGTCGCCACCAGGTCGATCGGTCCCACCCGGCGCGGACGGCCGGTCTTGGCCCCGTACTCACTGCCCGCTTCGCGAAGCGCCTCCGCTTCCTTCCCAAACATTTCACACACGAAGGGCCCTTCTCCCACACAGGTGGAGTAGGCCTTCACCACGCCCACGATGTCCGTGATCTTCACTCCCGGCAGGCCGGAGCCGATGGGCGCATAGGCCGCCAGCGTGTTGGAGGAGGTGGTATAGGGGTGGATGCCGTAATCCAGATCCCGAAGGGAGCCCAGCTGCGCCTCGAACAGCAGCTTCTTTCCCTCCGCCTGGGCCCTGCGCAGGAAAGCGCCGGTATTGCGGACAAACGGACGGATGCGCTCGCAGCTCTCCGTCAGCCATTTTTCCAGCTTCTCCTCTGTATAGGGCTCCGCACCGTACACCTTTTCCAGCGTCAGGTTTTTCCAGGTCATCAGCTCCCGAAGATGGGAACGCAGCTCCTCCGGATAAAACAGCTCGCCCGCCAGAATGGTTTTTTTCTGATATTTGTCGGAGTAGAAGGGGGCAATTCCCTGCTTGGTCGAGCCGAACTTTTTGTCCGCCAGGCGCTGTTCCTCCAGCTCGTCCAGATCCCGGTGCCAGGGCAGCAGCAGCGAAGCCCGGTCGCTGATCATCAGGTTTTCCGGTGTAATGGCCACGCCCTTCTCCGTCACCTGCTGCATTTCCTTCCAGAGGTTCTCCGGATCCAGCGCCACGCCGTTCCCCAGAATATTCACGACGCCCGGACGAAACACGCCGGAGGGAAGCAGATGCAGGGCAAACTTTCCCCGCTCATTGATCACGGTGTGCCCGGCATTGCCGCCGCCCTGGAAGCGGATCACGACGTCATACCGCTCCGTCAGCAGGTCAACCATCCTGCCCTTTCCCTCGTCTCCCCAGTTAATGCCCACGATCGCACAACTGCCCATCTTTCTCTCCAACCTTTACAATCATTATTTCGGGCCCTGCTTCAACAGCAATGGCACAGCGGAGAACCCGCTGTGCCATCTATTGTATCACAGATCCATGGACTTCATCAAACAATTCCCTGCGCGTTCATCGCATCCACGACCTTTTCGAAGCCGGCGATAT
>CAMNCR010000018.1 GCA_946534455.1 uncultured Clostridia bacterium
CGCCGCGCTATCTGATCCTCTATCGGGAGGACAGGCCCGCGGCCCGGCGGCTGTTCACGGTGCTGCATGAGTTCGGCCATATCGCCTGCGGCCATGGACAGGAGAGCGGGCATGCTCCGGACGGGGGCATGCGCCTGCTGGGGGAGGACGGCGGCTGGGACCGGGAAACCTATCAGCGCTGGGAGGAGGAGGCCAACCTCTTCGCCCGGAACGCGCTGTGCCCGGCCGTGGCCGCGGAGGAGGCGCTGAAGCGCTCCGGCTACGATCTGCGGGGGAAGCCCACGGGCCCTGCCTGGGAGCATCCGGATTGCCCCCCGGCGGAGGAGCTGCTGGCGGAGGCCTTCGGCCTGTCCCGGCCCGCGGCGCGGGTGCGCCTGGAAACCCTGGAGGAGGACTGGCGGATTGCGCTGTCCGCGCTGACGCCGGAGGAGCAGGAGGCCCAGCGGGCGATGCTGCCCCCGCCGGACGGGGCGGCGGAGGCGCTGCTGGCGGAGCCGGGAGCCTCCCCGGCCTTCGGCATGCCGGGAAAGGGCCATCCGGCGCAGGTTCGCCGGCCCGGAACGGGGCCCGTGGAAATCGTGACCTTCCGGGCGCCAGGCATGATTCCGTCCCTGCTGGAGGAGCTGAAAAAGCCGGAGCCGCCGGTGGTGCTGGTGCCCCAGTCCTTCACCCTGGCCGCGGAGCAGGCGATTGTGCGCAGCCAGCCCTCGGGAGGGCTGCTGGGGCTGTCGATCCTGTCTCCCCGTTCCCTGATTCGGGAAATCCGGGAGCGGGCGGGGCTGGGGGAGGTGCGCCCCCTGTCGGCGGAGGGGCGCGTCATGCTGCTGAGCCGGCTGCTGCTGGAGCATGAGGAGGAGCTGCAGTTTTACCGGCGCTCCGTGCGCCAGAGCGGCCTGGCGGCCCGGCTGGCGGAGCAGCTGGATGAATTCATCGGCGCGGGGCTGGTGCCGGAGGATCTGGACCGGCTGCGCTGCTCCGGCGCCACGCGGCGGAAGCTTTCGGATCTCCGCCTCCTCTGGGAGGCCTACGAGGCCTGGGGCGCCCAGGGCTATGCCGATGAGGGCGAGCTCTGGCGGAAGGCCCTGGCGCGGCTGGGTCCCTCGGGGCTCCTGCGCGGGGCGCACCTGCTGCTCTACGGCTTTGACCATATCACCGGCGATCTGACCGCCCTGATTCAGGCGGCCTATCCCCACGCGGCCCGGATCACCCTGGGTCTCATCTGCGACGAGGGCTCCCCGGACGGGGCCATCTTCCTTTCTACCCACAGCTCCATTCAGCGCTTTTCCGCCCGCACGAACCTGCCCTGCGCCTTCCGGCGTTTCCACGCGTCCGTGGCCGCGGATCCGGGCATCCGGTATGTGGAGAGCGCGCTCTTCGCCCAGCGGCAGCTCACCGAGGCGGAGCGGGCGGCGCTGCCGGATTTCGGCGCGGTCACCCTGTACAGCGCCCGCAATTCCGCCCGGGAATGCGCCGCCGTGGCCCAGGCGCTGATCCGCTGGCACGGCGAGGGCCTGGCCTGGGCGGACATGGGGGTGGCGGTCTGCGACGCGGAGACGCTGCCCGCCCTGCTGCCCCAGGTGCTGCGCCAGGCGGGCATCCCCTGCACGGTGCGCATCGGCCAGTCCGTCATGGGCACGGAGCTGGCGGTTTTCTTCCTCTCCCTGCTGCGGGCGATGAGCCGGCGCTATCTGCAGGCGGATATGCTGAATCTGTTCCGCTCCGGCTTCTGGGGCCTGGGGGAGGACGACCGGATGGCCCTGGAAAACTATGCCCTGGCCCACGGCGTGAACCGGCTGAAGTGGCTCCGCCCCTTCCCGGAAAGCGAGGAGACCGTGCTGCGCCTGGAGGAGGCCCGGGCAAAGGCCATGGCGGGCCTGACCGCCCTGCGGGAGCGGCTGACGGACCGCCGGTGCACGGGCAGGCGGGCCGCGGAGCTGCTCTATCAGTATCTGATCGATCAGGGCATCTACGACCGGCTGCGGGAGGCGGAAAACCGGTATCTCGAGGCGGGGGACGCGGAGCGCATGGATCTGAACCGGCAGGTGTGGACCGGACTGATGGAGATCCTCGATCAGCTGGCCGTCTTCGCCGGGGACCGGCATCTGGCGCTGGACGACCTGGAGGCGATGCTCTCCGCCGCGCTGACCAGCCGGCAGATCAAGCTGCTGCCCCAGGACGCGGATACCGTGCTGGTCAGCAAGCCCTCCATGTTCCTGGCGGACGGGCTGCGGGGCATGGTGGTGGCCGGGGTGCAGCAGAGCGCCGCGCCGGAGGGCCGGGGCCTGCTGTCCGAGAGCGAGCGCCGCGCGCTGCGCGAGCAGGAGCCGGGCCTGGGCATGACCCGGGAGGAGCTGGCCTCCCGCGCCCGGCAGGATGTGTATCAGGCGGTGTCCCTGGCCCGGGAGCGCCTGATGATCTCCACCTCCGCGGCCCGGCCGGACGGAGGCGCGCTCTATCCCGCCCAGGCCTTCAAGAGCCTGGCGGAGACCCTGGCCAAAGTGCGGCCGGAAAGCGTCCGGGGCGGCCTGCAGGCGGAGGACCTGCGGCCCTTCGCGCCGGGCTTCGCGCTGCAGGAGCTGGCGGTGCGCCTGCGGGAGGCCCGGGACTTTGACGGCGGCTTCCTGGGGGAGGACAGCCGGGAGGCGGAGGCCTGGCGCGCCGCCCTGCGGTGGATGACCCACCGGCGGGAATGGCGGGCGGAGCTTCAGTCCACCCTGGCGGGCATCCACGCGGAGGTCCGGCCTACGGGCATCGGCCGGGAGCAGGCGGAAAGCCTCTATCCCCGGAGCCTGTCCCCCTCCTTTGCGGAGACGGCGGGCGCCTGCCTCTGTCAGAACTGGGTGCGCAGCGGCCTGCGCCTGCAGGAGCGGAAGGAATTCGTCTTCCAGGCGGATCAGCGGGGCAGCTTTGCCCATGAGATGCTGCGGCGGTATTTTCAGGAGGCCATGGCCGAGCCGGACTGGCCCGACCTGACGGCGGAGCGGATCAACGCGATTCTGAACCGGATTCTGCGGCCGGAAACCGCCCGCTGGCGGGAGGGCCCCCTGGGGGCGGACACGGTGCACCGGTATCAGGGGGCGCAGATCGTCCGGGGCGTCCGCACGATGTGCCATCTGCTCACCGGGGCCATGGGGC
>CAMNCR010000019.1 GCA_946534455.1 uncultured Clostridia bacterium
GCGGACAGCCTGGTGGTGGAAGGCGGCGTGCTGTAAGCGCGCCGCCTCAGGCGGTGGGGCTCAGCCCGCAGAAGGCCTGCATCAGGTCGGCCAGGCGGGCTGCCTCCTCCGCCGTCTCTCCCTCGGCGAAGACGCGGATGCGGGGCTCCGTGCCGGAAAAGCGCGCGATGACCCAGGCGCGGTCGCCCAGATACACCTTGCAGCCGTCCAGGCGGCTGATGCGGGTGATCTCCCGCCGGAAGTCCGGCAGGCGCTCCTCCACCATCAGCAGATGATGAATGCGCTCCCGGTCCCCGGCGCTCAGGGCGAAATCCCGCTCCACCATGGCGCAGGCGCCGTAGCGCTCATACAGCTCCGCGATCAGGCGGGACAGGGGCTTGCCGGTTTTGCTGATCATCTCGATGAGCAGGGAGGCGGCGTAGAGCCCGTCCTTGCCCAGAATGTGGCCGCGGACCGTCAGACCGCCGGAGGATTCGCCGCCGATCAGCGCGTCGTACTGCTCCATGCCGGCGGAAATGTGCTTGAAGCCCACCGGCACCTCCACGCAGGTCTGGCCCCAGGCGGCGGCGATGCGGTCCAGAAGGTGGGAGGTGGCGATGTTCCGCACCACGGCGCCGCGCCAGCCCCGGACCTCCAGCAGATAGTTGTACAGGAGGGCCAGGATTTCGTTGGCGCTGACATAGCGGCCCTTTTCGTCGATGACGCCCAGGCGGTCGGCGTCGCCGTCGGTGGCGATGCCCAGATCCGCGTTATGCTCCTTCACGGCCATCTGCAGATCCATCAGGGTGTCCGGATTGGGGGCGGGCAGATGGCGGCCGAAGAAGGCGTCATGCCGGTCGTTGATGACATCCAGGTCGCAGCGGGCGGTATAGAGAATGGTCTGAAGGCCGGTGAGGCTGACGCCGAACATCGGATCCAGCACGATGCGGGGCCTGCGGCGGCGGATCGCCTCCAGATCGATCTGGGCCATGATGGAATCCAGATAATCATCCCGGGGGTCGATGAGGCGGATCCGGCCGTCGGCCACGGCCTGCTCGAAGGGAATTTCCCGGATGCTGTCCGGATCCAGGGCGTTGGCCGCCTCGGCGATGGGGTCGGTGAAGGAGACGTCCGCGTCCCGTCCGCCGCGGGTGAAGAGCTTGATCCCGTTATAGATGGCGGGGTTGTGGCTGGCGGTGATCATCGCGCCGTAGGGGAGATCCAGATGGCGAACGGTGAACATGACCTGGGGCGTTGGACAGGACAGGTTGACGAAGCGGACAAAGACCCCTTCTCCCGCCATGACCTGCGAGAACCAGATGGCGGCCTCCCGGCTCAGAAAGCGCCGGTCATAACCGATGCAGAGCCCCGTTTCGGCCACGCCCTCCGCCTGCATTCTGCGGGCCAGCGCGGCGGCCACGATGCGGATGTTGGCCCGGGTGAAGCCGTCGCCGATGATGGCGCGCCACCCGCCGGTGCCAAAGTGTACCATGATGAAATCCCCCTTCTCTCAGTCTGTTTTTGGATGCGGCTGGGTGCTCCGGTATTCTCCGGGCGTCCGGCCGGTTATTTTTTTAAAGGTTTTGCTGAAATGGGCCACGTCGGAGAAGCCCGTTTCATAGGCCACGTCCACGATGCGGCGGCCGGGATCCAGCAGCAGCTCCCGGGCCGCGTCGATGCGCATGCCGTTGAGCAGCTCCAGAAAGCCGACGCCCATTTCCCGGTTCAGCAGCTTGGACAGGTGCCACTGGCTCACATAGACGTGCTCCGCCACCGCCTCCAGGGTCAGGTGCTCGGTGCAGTGGTCGCGCATCCAGTTCAGGGCGTTTTCCACGATATAGCCGTGGGCGGAGGCGACCTCCCCGGATTCGGCCTCCGGCAGCTCCGGCGGGGGGAGGGCGTCCAGCCGGGCGGTCATGGCGCGCACCGCCTCCTCCAGCTCCTCCAGGTTGCTGGGCTTGAGCAGATACCGGCAGACGCCCAGGTGGATGGCCCGCTGCGCGTATTCAAAGTCCCGGTAGGCCGTCAGCACGGAAATCTGCATGCGGGGAAACTCGCTGCGGATGGCGGCGGCCATGGCCAGGCCATCCACATTGGGCATGCGGATGTCGGTCAGCAGGATGTCGGGATGGGTTTGCCGGATCAGCTCGATGCCGGCCTGGCCGTCCGTGGCGGTTCCCGCCACCTCGCACCCCAGTTTGGCCCAGGGGAGCACGGAGGACAGCCCCCGGACGATCAGCCGGTCGTCATCCACGATCACGACCTTGTACATACAGGCGGCCTCCTTTCTCAATGAAACGGATTCAGGCTCATGACCTTTTCCCAGCAGGCTTCCGGCGTCATACGGCCCTCCGCCACGGCGGGCACGCATTCCATCAGCCAGGCCTCCCGGGCCGGAGCGTTCATGGCATCCTGGATGGGGCTGAGCATGAGGCTGTCGGGCCGGATGAGGGCGGCGGCGGTCTCCGCCAGCAGCCCGGTCAGGCTGGCGCCGGCCAGCCGGTTGCGGCTGTCCTCCCGGGTCAGATAGGCCAGGAGGCGCACCGCGCTGTCCCGGACGTCGGGCTGGCTGTAGGCCCGGCGGGTCAGATAGAAGCCCATGGAAACGCCGCCGATATAGGCCGGAACCCGGGCGCCCTCGCGCAGGGGCGGCACGGGCAGCACCGCCGTGCGCGCCATTTCCTCCTCCGTCAGCTGCTGGGTGAACCAGCTGCCGTTGACATGCATGGCGGCCTTTCCGTCGCGGAACAGGGCGGTGGCGCCCCGCACATCCAGCAGGGAGGCGGGAAAGGCGCCCGCCTGCTCCAGCTCCCGGAGCAGGGCCATGCCCCGGATCCAGGACTCCGGCACCTCCGCGAAGGTTTCGGGCCGGGCCCGCTGCTCCCGGGGCGTGGCGCAGGCCAGGATCATCATCTCCGCGATATAGTGCGGCTCATCCATGAGGGAGAGGGCGATGGGGGTGATGCCCTGCGCCCGGAAGCCCCGGATGGCCTCCATCAGGTGGTCCCAGGTATCCGGCAGGGGAAGGCCGCAGCGCTCAAACAGCTCCGTGTTGCACAGCAGGCCCTCCCAGAAGGGGCGCACGGGAATGGCATACACGCGCCCGTCCGCCTCCCGCAGGGCCTCGCTCAGGGGCAGCCGGAGGTCCGGATAATCCCGGTTGATTTCCGCGATGGGCACCACCCGGGACAGCAGCGGCAGAGAGTCCGCGCTGCGGGCGAAGAAGAAGAGCAGATCCGGCTCATTGCCCGCGGCAAAATCGCTGAGGACGCTCTGCTTCCAGCTCTCGCTGCTGGCGCTGGAGCGGTCCACGATCGTGCAGCCGGTTTCCGCCTCGAAGGACTGCAGCAGCTCCGCGTAGACGGTGGCGGAGGCATCCTCCCCGGCGAAGGAGGAGGCGGTGTAGAGCGTCACGGATTCCCCGTGCGCCGCCCCTCCCAGCAGGCAGACCAGGAGGAGAAGGCAGGCCAGGCGCCTGAGATTCATGGGCGATCCTCCTTTGCGATGGGAATGGTCATCTGCACCAGGGTGCGGGGACCGTCGGGAACGGCCTGCAGGGAGGCCTCCCCGTGATAGATCAGGCGCAGGCGGCTGGCGATGTTGCTCAGGCCCACGTGCCGGCCCTCGAGCGTGCCCGCCAGGGCGGAGCGCATCCGTTCCTCATCCTCCGGGGACAGGGGACGGCCGGTGTTCATGATTTCGATCCGCATGGCGCCCTGCTCCCGATGGATGGAAATGGCGATTTCGCCGCCCCCCGCCGGCGCGATGCCGTGCTCCACGGCGTTTTCCAGCACGGGCTGCAGGGTGAGCAGGGGCAGGGTGCAGTCCAGCAGGGCTTCATCCACCTGGCGGCTCCAGGTCAGCTTATCCCCGTAGCGCTCCTGAATGAAGTACAGATAGGCATCCACCACGGACAGCTCCTCCCGCAGGGACACGGTGCGCTGATCCCGGTGGGCCATGGTGGCGTTGAGCAGCACGCTCAGGGCCTCCACCATGCGGCTGACGCTCCGGCTGCCGTCCATGCGGGCCTGCCAGTTGATATCCTCCAGGGCGTTGTTGATAAAATGCGGATTGATCCGGCTCTGCAGCGCCTGAATCTGCGCGTCCCGCAGGGCGATTTCCTCCTTGTAGGTCCGGTCCACCAGCTCCTTGATGCGGGTGCTCATGGCGGAAAAGGCGCGGCCGAGGGTGCCCAGCTCGTCCTTGCCCTGCATGGGAACGACGGTGCCGAAGGCGCCCGATTCCACCTGATGCGCCGCGTTCACCAGCAGGGAAACGGGCCGGGAGAAGCGGCGGTAGGTATAGAAGGCGATGAGCCCCATGACGGGGAGCAGCAGCAGATTCAGCAGCTGGAAGATGCGGCGGAACTGCCGCGCCTGCCCGGTGATTTTGTCCCGGGGAATGGCCAGATGCCAGGCCAGGCTCCAGTCCCGGCTGGCGGAGCGGCGCAGATAGTGCATCTCGTCCCCGCCTGAGTCCGACAGCCCGTCCGGATACGCGTCCCAGTCGGGCAGGCCGGCGCCGATGTCATCCAGGCGCAGGGCCTGCGAAGCCTCCCAGCGGGCGGCCACCTCGTCCAGGGAATCGAAGAGGGCCCGGGAATCCACCTCCAGGGCGAGGAGCCCATAGCGCTGCATGGCGGTGCTGAACAGGTTGCGGACGAGATAGATGCGCTCCCCCTCCCGGAGGAAGACGCAGCGCGTGTCCAGCGCCTCCCGCGTGCGGAGCAGCGCGGGGTGGGCGGACTGCTGATACTCCAGGGCCCGGTCCGCCTGGGAACGGGGGGAGAGGAAAAGCCCCTCCGGGCTGTCCGGCACATAGACCGCGCAGAGAATCAGGGACTCACGGCCGTATTTCCGCTCCAGATAGTTGCGGGAGAGGCGGACGAATTCCGTTTCGCTCAGAAGGCCCTGGGACAGCTGATCCCAGGCCGAGGACAGCTCCTGATCATAGGTGGCGCCGCGGGACAGCTCGATGAGGGCATCCAGATCCCGCACCGTCCGGGACCAGGCGTATTCCGCCCCGGAGAGCAGGGAGTCCTCCGAGGCCTGGCGCAGGCTGGGCAGGAGCGTTCCGATGAAGCGGGAAAGGGTCAGGGTGGGAATGAGCCATACCAGCAGGATGATGATCAGCAGGCGCAGGCGGAGCGAGTGCCTGAACCCGGTGCCCCGGTTCGCCATGGCTGATACCTCCTTTCGGCCGGCCGCGCTTCGGTCGGCCGGGCTCTGTGCGCCCCGCGCGGAAAAAGGGAAGAGGGGACTCAGGCCTGCCCGCGGCCCATCCGGATGAGCACCTCGTGCACACCCGCCTCAAACACGGGAATGTGCTCCGCGGGCGCGCCGTCCACGATCCTGGAAACGACGCCCTTTTCCACGTGCTCCGGGTTTTCCACCCGGATGCGGTACTCGGCGCCGCGCCAGAAGCGGGTGAGGGTAAAGCCGTCCCACGCGGCGGGGATGCAGGGATCCACGGTCAGGGAATGGAACTCCGGACGGACGCCCAGCATGTAATGGGTGGCGGCATAGTAGGCCCAGCCCGCGGAGCCGGTCATGAAGGGATGCCGGGCGCGGCCGAAGGCCGTGTGATCCCGGCCCATGATGAACTGGCAGTAGGTATAGGGCTCCGCCTGCCGGATCTCCATCCGGTCATTCTGGTTTTCCGGCAGCAGGGCGTCATAGTATTTCATGGCCTGGGAGCCGCGGCCGATCATGGTTTCCGCGACCCAGGCCCAGGGATTGGGATGGCTGAAGATGGCGCCGTTTTCCTTGACGCCGGGATAGACGCGGGAGATGAAGCCGACGCCGTCGTCCCGCCGGGTGAAGCTGGGCGCGTTGAGCAGCAGCCCGTAGGGCGTATAGAGCCATTCATCCACGGCGTCCAGGATGCTCCGGGCCTGGGCGGGCGTCGCCGTGCCGGAAAGGACGGACCAGGCGGCGCTTTCCAGGTGCATCTTGCCTTCCTCCGCCCGGATGCTGCCGATGGGCCGCCCGTCCGCGGTAAAGCCGCGGAGGAACCATTTCTCATCCCACAGCTCCGCCTGGCAGGCCTCCTTCATGCGCCGCATCAGCTCCGCGTACTTCTCCGCGTCCGCGCTGCGGTTCAGGTTCCGCGCCGCGTCCAGGAAATGCTCCGTGGCCCAGATGAGCAGGAAGGCCACCATGGCGCTTTCCCCGCCGCCCAGATTCAGGCAGTCATTCCAGTCCGCCCGCAGGCCCCGGGTGATGCCGTGGGCCCCGACCTGGCTGTAGGAAAAGTCCAGGGCGCGCTTCATGTGCTCCCAGACGGTGGCCTCGCCCTGATCGGCGAAGGGAATGACCCGGTCGAAGAAGGCGAGATCGCCGGTTTCCCGCACGTTTTCCACGATGGCGGGAAGGAGCCAGAGGGCGTCGTCCGCGCAGGCATCCGCGATGCCGTGAATGCGGCTCTCGTTCATCGTGGGCACCACGGTGGGGGACTTGCTGTCCTGCTCCGCGATCTGGGGCTCAAACCAGGCGGGATCGAACAGATGCAGCCCGTAGCCCGCGCTGACCTGCCCGTGAAGCAGCTGCTCCAGGCGCTTGCGGCACATGTCCGGCTCCGCGCCGGGCACGCACATGGCGTCCTGGGCGGTGTCCCGGTAGCCCAGTCCCGTGCGCCCGCCCACCTCGATGAAGGAGGAGAAGCGGGAAAAGAGCACGTTGATTTCCGCCTGATACAGGTTCCAGATGTTGAGGCTCCGGTTCATGTTGCCGTGCGGGGTCTGCACCTGCAGGGCGCCGAGCTTGCCGTCCCAGAAGCGGCGCAGCTCCGCGAAGGCCGCGTCGCAGCCGGCAAAGCCGTAGCGCCGGCGCGCCCGCTCGGCCGCGTCCCCCCGGCCGCGGCCCAGGTAGAACAGCACCCGGGCTTCCTCGCCGGGCTGCAGGGACAGCTGGCGGCGCAGCGCGCCCACCGGATTGCCGCCCAGCTCCGTGGCGCCGGTCAGCTCGCCCCGCTCCACGCCCAGGGGATTCCGCTCGGTCCGGTAGGGCCCGATGAAGGCGTCCCGCGTGCCCTCAAAGCCGTCGGGCGCCGCGTCGGAGGCGAAGAATTCGAACTCGCCGTCCTCATAGTGAAGATCGCAGACCACGGCGCCGCTTTCCGCCAGGGAGCCGGCGCAGTACAGGCTCATCTGGAAGTTCTGCTGATCAAAGGAAATGTGATGGAAGGAGAACTCCACGTAGCCGTAGACGCTGATCCGCCGGGGACGGGCGGAAACGTTCCGCACCCGCACATCGAAGATTTCCACGGGATCCGTCCTGGGGTCGCTTTCCCGGGGAATGAAGAGGGTCTGGGAGGCCTCCAGGCCGTTGCGCGCGCATTCGTACACGGAATAGCTCAGCCCGTGGCGGCAGCGGTAGCCGGAGGGATCCGCCCCGCCGGCGGGCTGCCAGCTCAGGGAGTGATAGTCTCCGGTTTCGTCGTCCCGCAGATAGACCCAGTGGCCCGGCCCCTCCGTGGGCAGGCTGTTGGGGCGGAAGCGGGTGATGCGCCCGTACTCGGGGGTGTCCAGCCAGGCGTAGCCGCCGGCATGCTGGCTGAGCACCGCGCCCATGCGCTGGGTGCCCAGATAGTTGGTCAGGGGCTGGGGACAGCTGACGTTGTCGATGACATATTCCCGCCGGGCATCATCAAAAAAACCGTATCGCATCGGATGGATTCCTCCTCTCATTCCAGGCCATCATAAACCGGGGAGCGGAAAAAGCCAATTGCTGGTCTTGTTGTCTTTTGTTGCTGCTTGCGCACCGGCTGTCGCGGCGCGCGGCCCCGGGCGGCGCGCCATATAGAGGAAGCGAATCGAAGAATGCCGGACGAATCCGGGAAGAAAAGCAACCGGAGACAACAAACGACAAGCAGAAACGATGATTTTCAGGCTGCACCTATGATACCATGCCCCCGAAGGACAGGCAAGCGAAAGACGAACAAAAGGAGGCAGGACGGATGACAGCGCGGCGGGAAGGCGCGGTCGCGGGGCGCGGCCCGGCGAAGAGGCGCATGAGCAGAACGGGCAGGAAGAAGAACCTCTGGCTGGATACGATGGTGCTGCCCGGGGCCATCTGGCTGCTGCTGATCCGGTATCTGCCGATGTTCGGCATCGTGCTGGCCTTCAAGAACTACAAGGCGCAGCGGCCCAACACCTTCTGGAACAACATCCTGAAGAGCCAGTGGGTCGGGCTGGACAACTTCCAGTTTCTGAAATCGCCGGACACGGCGGTCATGATCCGCAACACCCTGGGCTACAACCTGCTGTGGATCCTGCTGGGGCTGGTGATCTCGGTGACCTTCGCGATCATGATGAGCGAGCTGAGCAGCCGGTTCTTCGCCAAGGCGTATCAGACGATGATGTTCTTCCCCTACTTTCTTTCCTGGGTCGTGGCAAGCTACTTCGTGCTGGCGTTCCTGGATCCCACCAGCGGCATGATTCCCGCCCTGCAGAAGGCGGCGGGCGGGCCGGCCTCCAACTTCTATCACGAGACCACCTGGTGGCCGCTGATCCTGACGGTGTGCAATCTCTGGAAGAACGTGGGTTACTCCTCCGTGCTGTATCTGGCGGCCATCACCGGCATCGATACCTCCCTGTACGAGGCGGCCGCGGTGGACGGGGCCACCAAGTGGCAGCAGGTGCGCCATGTGACGCTGCCCAACATCCGGACGATGATCGTGATTCTGCTGATCATGAACGTGGGCAAGATCTTCAACGCGGATTTCGGCCTGTTCTACAACGTGCCGCAGAATTCCGGCTCCCTGTATCCGGTCACGCAGGTGGTGGATACCTACGTATACCGCGCCTATGCCAACACCCACAACATCGGCATGAGCTCCGCGGCGGGCTTCCTGCAGAGCGCGGTGGGCCTGGTCTGCATCGTGGCGGCCAACGCGGTGGTGCGCCGGATCGATCCGGAGAGCAGCCTGTTCTGAGCGAAAAACCGGGAAAGGAGAGAGGAAAGATGAGTACCCTGGCGCGGAAAAAAATCCGGCCGTCCACCGGATCGCTGAACCGCTTCGATCCGGAAACGCAGGCGGCGTTTCACCTGACGCTGGGCCTCTTTGCCCTGCTGTGCATCATTCCGTTCGTCTTTGTGATCATCATCTCCTTCACCTCGGAGGAGAGCATCCGGGAAATCGGCTACAGCTTCCGGCCGCTGAGCTGGTCCGTGCAGGCGTATGAATACACCTTCCAGCTGGGGGACCAGCTGTGGCGCAGCTATCTGAATTCCTTCCTGATCACCATCATCGGCACGGCGCTGTCGGTGCTGATGTGCTTCCTCTACGCCTATCCCCTGTTCCGGAAGGACTACGGCCACCGCCAGTTCTTCAACTTCCTCAGCTTCTTCACGATGATCTTCGGCGGCGGCCTGGTGCCCACCTTCGTCATCTGCAAGAGCGTGCTGGGCCTGAGCGACAACTATGCCGCGCTGATCGTGCCGATGCTCTTCAGCCCCTTCCACGTGATCGTCATGCGGACCTTCTTCCAGACCTCCGTGCCCATGGAGCTGATCGAGGCCGCGAGAATTGACGGCTCCGGGGAATACGGCACCCTGTTCCGGATCGTGTTTCCCATCGTGACGCCCGGCATCGCGACCATCGCGCTGCTGGTGGCCCTGGGATACTGGAACGAGTGGTTCCTCTCCCTGCTGTACATCAACAAGAACATGGACATCATTCCCCTGCAGTATCTGCTGATGCGGATGCAGCGGAACGCGGACTTCCTGGCGAAGAACTCCGCCATGCTGGGGGCGGACGCGGCCAAGGCCGCCGCGCAGCTGCCCTCCCAGACGCTGAAGATGGCGCTGGTGGTCTTCATCGTGGTGCCCATCGCCTGCGCCTATCCCTTTTTCCAGCGCTATGTGGTGGCCGGCCTGACGGTCGGCTCCGTCAAGGGCTGACATTCCGGATTCCGGAGAGCGGGACTCTCTGAAATAAACAAAGGAGGATCTGAAAAATGAAACGGTTTCTGTCTCTGCTGCTTTCCCTGGCACTGATCCTGTCCCTGTGCGCCGCCGCGCACGCGGACGATCTGCCCACCATCACGATCATGTTCCACGGCTCCAACGTGAGCGA
>CAMNCR010000020.1 GCA_946534455.1 uncultured Clostridia bacterium
GGCTGGAGGACCATATCGGCGATCTGGAGGCGCCCGAGCGGGAGCTGCTGCCCCGGGAGACGCTGGAAGCGGTGCTGGCGGAAAACCGGGTGCCGGAGAGCCTGCAGGCCCCGCTGTTTGCGGCGCTGGAGGCCGCGAACGCCGTGCCCGAGCTGGTGGAGCTTGCCCGGATCATGGCCCGGGACGCGGTGCGCGCCCTGATCCGCTGCACCGCGTGCGAATTTACGCAGCCCTTTCCGGCCTGCCTGCAGGGCTTTGACCGGGACGCCTTCGGCTTCCTGTTCTCCCAGCTGTGCGTGCTGGAGGGGCGCAAGGCCCTGCGGGAGCGGGGCGTGCCGGAAAGCTATGACGCGGACATTCCGGAGCGGATGACCCGCAAGCAGCTGAAAAAATACGTGGAAACGGGCGACATCCGCTTTGACGACTATCCCTGGGACATGAACTTCTACTGCTGCTGCATCTTCTTCCTGGACCGGTTTTATTTCATTCCCTTCCGCTGGGGGGACACGCCCACCGCCTGGCGCAGCCGGGAAACGGGTCAGGTGACGGCCCTCTGGAAGGCGGGGGACGCGGTGCGCCGGGACGGGCAGCTGGACGGCACCAACGGCGTGCACGACCCGGAGGCCTTCCGCACCTTGCTGGAGGAGACGGAGGCGCGCGTGCGCGGCAACCCGGTGCTGCCAGAGGGGCGCATCGCCCGGGAGACTGTCACGCTGGACAAAAAAGTCTGGGAAAAGGCGCTGCGGGAGGACGATTACCTGCTGGCCCTGCACATTCCCGGCGGGGAGGGATACACGCCGGAGCGGGTCCGGAAAAGCTGCGAAATGGCCCTCCGGTTCTTCGACCGGTACTATCCCGAGTATGACTACCGGGGGTTCTGGAGCGAGTCCTGGCTGTACGATCCGGGGCTGCGGGAGATCCTCTCCCCCGGGCGGAACATCATCCGGGTTCAGAAGCAGTTCTACTGCTATCCCACGCCCGAGGGCGATGAGATGATCCGGCTGGAGGTCCTGGGCGATCCCCGGGCGGATCACCGGAAGCTGACGCCCCGGAACAGCCTGGAGCGGGGCATGTTCGCCGTGTGGGACCGGGGCGGCCGCTTCCATACCACCGGCATGTTCCTGCTGCGGGAGGAGACGGAGCGGATCGGCGAGGATCCGTATCAGGCCTGAGCCCGGCAGACAAAAAAGAAGGGGGGACTCGAAGGATGCAACGATCAGCCCGGCGCGGCCGGCGCGGCTTTCTGTGGGAGATGCGGCATAACCGGACCCTGTATCTGATGTGCCTCCCCGGCCTGCTGCTGCTTCTGGCCTTTGCCTACCTGCCCATGGGCGGCATGTACATGGCCTTCACCCGGTACAACGTGGTGGACGGCATCTTCGGCTCCCCCTTTGTGGGTCTGGAGAACTTCATCTATTTTTTCAAGGGCAATCCCTATGCCTGGAACGCCATCGGGAACACGCTGATCATCAACTTCTTCGGCCTGATTCTGGGCACGGTGCTGCCGATCTCCATCGCCATCGCCATGAACGAGGTGCGCAACGGCCTGTTCAAGAAGGTCAGCCAGAGCGCCATGTTCTTCCCCTACTTCCTGAGCTGGGTCGTGGTGGGGGCCATCCTGTACGGCTTCCTGACCTCCAACTTCCGGGTGGACCGGAAAACGGGCGAGCTGATTCTGACCGGCGCCAACGGCGTCATGAACCGCCTGCTGATCGGCATGGGCGCGGCCCCGGTCCGGTGGTACGCGGAGCCGAAGTACTGGAAGGCCATCATCATCCTGCTGGACGTGTGGAAATGGGCCGGGTACAACTCCATCATCTATATGGCCGCCATGTCCGCCTTTGACGGCAGCCTCTATGAGGCGGCCACCATCGACGGGGCCAGCCGGTTCCAGCAGATCGTCCATCTGACGCTGCCCATGCTCAAGCCCAACGTGGTGATCCTGACGCTGATGTGCATCGGCCGGATCTTCTACGGCGACATGGGCATGATCTGGGGCGTCGTGGGGCAGAACGCCACCGTGCTGGACGCGGTGACCGTCATCGACACCTACGTCTATACCTCCATGCGCACCATGGGCTTCGGCTTCAGCACCGCCATCGGCCTGTGCCAGAGCCTCATGGGCCTGATCCTGATCCTGCTGGCCAACGCGGCCGCCAAGCGGATCAATGACGGGGAGGGGTTGTTCTGATGCGTACGGCTGGAGGCGCTTCCCTGAAGCACACGAATCATATCCGCCGGGGCCGGCACGACGGATGGGTCCGGGTCCTTTCCTATCTGCTGGTCGGCCTGTTCGGGCTGATCTGCCTGTATCCGCTGCTGCTGACGGTGACCGTCAGCCTGACGCCGGAGGACGTCATCGCCTCCGACGGGTACCGGCTGATTCCCCGGCGCTTCACCCTGGATACCTATACCTACATCTTCGCCCACAGCGGCAACCGGATCCTGACCTCCTACGGCATCACGATCCTGGTCACCGTGGCGGGCACCCTGGGCTCCATGCTGGTCACCTGCATGATCGCCTACGCCATCAGCCTCCGGGAGATGCGCTACCGGAACGTGATCGCCTTCATCTGCAACTTTACCAGCATCTTCTCCGCGGGCCTGGTGCCCTGGTACGTGGTGTGCGTCAACTGGTACGGTCTGCGGAACAACCTGCTGGCGCTGATCCTGCCCTCCCTGTTCAGCGTGTGGAGCATGTTCCTCATGCGGACCTATTTCAGCGTGATCAGCCCCAGCCTGTACGACGCGGCCAAGATCGACGGCGCGGGGCACTGGACCATCTTCTTCCGGATCGCGCTGCCGCTGAGCGTGACCGCGCTGCTGACCGTCGGCATGATGTACGCCCTGAGCTACTGGAACGACTGGTGGCACGCCCTGATGTTCATCGACAACCGGAACCTGTATCCCCTGCAGTATTATCTCTATTCCATCGTGTCCAACGTGAACGCCATCTCCAGCGGGCGGGTTCCGCCCGGCGCGGCGGCCTCCATCCGGCTGCCCGCGGAAACGGTCAAGATGGCCGTCACCATCATCACCATCGGCCCCATCATCTTCCTGTACCCCTTCATTCAGCGGTACTTTGTCCGGGGCATCATGACCGGCGCCGTCAAGGAATGACGGGGGCCGGAGAGGGCCTGGGCTGAAAACGAGATTCTGAGGCGGCGCGTGCATGTCCGCCTGGAAGATATACAAAAGGAGGGAAAACCCATGAAGAAACTGTTAGCCCTGGTGCTGGCGCTGACGCTGGTGCTGACCCTGGCTGTGCCGCTGGCACAGGCGGACGAGCTGGAGGAAATTACCATCCTGTATCCCGGGGAGGAAACGGACGAGATGTCCGCCTTCCTGAACGGCCCCTTCGCGGAGAAGGTGAAGGCCGAGCTGAACATGAAGGTCAACTTCCGCTTCCTGAGCTGGGACGCCTACTGGGATCAGAAGCAGCTCATGCTCGCGGCGAAGGAAAACATTGACCTGTACTGGGACGGCCTGCCGGATCTTTCCACGATCGTGAACAACAAGGAGGCCCAGCCCCTGGACGACCTGATCGCCAGGGTCTGGCCCGAATCCATGAAGGAAATCATTCCGGACAGCCAGATGGCCGGCGGAAAGATCAACGGCGTGCAGTACGGCATTCCGTCCGCCTACGCGCCCTCCTCGGGCATGTATCAGTTCGTCTGCCTGCGGCAGGATCTGCTGGAAAAGGTGGGCATGACGGAGGTCAAAAACGCCGATGATCTGCGGGAATTCGCCCTGCGGGTGCAGGAGCAGCTGCCCCAGTTCAAGGGCCCCGCGGACGTCATCTTCAAGCCGCTGACCCGCAACTTCGGCGAGCAGCAGTACACCTGGGTCGCCAGCCAGGACCTGGTGATCTTCGGCGAGGAAACCAAGAAGGCGGAAAGCTTTGCCCATTCCGACGTGTTTGAGAAGGTGGCCCGGTTCAACCGGGAGATGTTCCTGGACGGCCTGTACCAGGACGAGGTCGCCATCAAGTACAACGAGCGGGACAGCCGCATGCAGACCGGCCTGTACCTGTGGGTCGAGGGCTCCCTGGGCAAGGAAAACGAGATCGCCGGCAGCGTGAAGTTGGCCGATCCCGAGGCGGTGCTGAAGAACTACCTGCTGGCGCCGGAAAAGCCCCGCTACATCAACGCCACCGGCGGCGAGGTGCTGTGCATCCCCTACTCCGCCACGAACCCCGAAGGCGCCCTGAAGTTCCTGGCCTGGCTGTGGGGCAGCCAGGAGAACTACCTGTTCTGCCTCTACGGCGAGCGGGGCAAGGACTGGGATCTGGACGAGAACGGCCGGCTGGTGACCCTGAGCGAGACCGCCCGGGGCGACGGATACTTCTATGAGTGGATGTTCCGCAACGCCAACTATCAGGTCTTCAGCGCCGATGTGACCGATGAATACATCGAAACCTATCAGCACTGGGACGA
>CAMNCR010000021.1 GCA_946534455.1 uncultured Clostridia bacterium
CAGCGTCAGCCGGTCCGCGCCCTCCCGGGTCACGCTGGGATCCGTCCCCGCCACGATAATAACGAGGTCCGCCTCCCTGGCGCTGCGCAGCGCGCTCTCCATCAGCTCCTCGTCCGTCTTCCCCGTGAAGGGATCCTCCACCGGGTGCCGCGGCGGCACCTCCGGCCGCTTCATGAATTCCAGGTACGGGGCAAACTTGCTGTGCCGGAACTCCCGCTCTCCCTCCGGCACCCGGTTTTTCAGATATTCCTCCGGCGTCATGCCCGCGTCCTCCGCGTAGCGCAGCAGCGCCGGCGTCGGCTCCGGACGGCGGAACTCATGCCGGGCCATGTTCCATCCCTTCTGATAGTCCACGGCGATGCCCGCCGCCTCCGCCTCCTTCAGGATACCCGCCAGCGGGGGCACGGACACCCGCGTGTCGCAGTCGCTGTGGGGATTCCCGCCGATGGAGTAGCTGCCGAACTGGCGGTAGATGGCGTTCGGGCCGATGACGGTGATCCGGCGCACGTCCTTCCCCACCGGCAGCAGCCCGCCCTCGTTCTTCAGCAGCGTCAGGGACTCCAGCGCCGCCTGCCGGGCCAGCTGCCCGGCCCGCTCCGTGCACAGGTCCGCCTCGCCCAGGCCGGAGAAGGGCCGCGTTTCTTCGAACTCGCCCAGCCGGAACCGCGCCGTAAAGATCCGGATCAGGGACCGGTCCAGGTCCGCCTCCGTCACCAGGCCCTGCTTCACCGCCTGCATCAGATACAGGTCGTGCTCCACCCCGGTGCAGATGTCCGTCCCGGCCTTCAGGCACAGCGCCGACGCCTCCGGCATCGTTTTCGCGTAGAAATGCCCCCGCAGCATGCCGAACATGAGCCCCGTGTTGGGGCCCACATCCCCCACCGCCCCGTCGTCGGACACGATGTAGCCCGGGAAGCCCCATTCCTCCCGCAGGATTTCGCGGATCAGATGCTCGTTGGCCGAGGAGGGCACGCCGGCGATGCGGTTGTAGGAGGTCATGATGGACCAGGCCCCGCCCTCCCGCACGCAGCGCTCGAACACCGGCAGATAATATTCGCGCAGCGTGGCCTCGTCCATGTCGGAGGACCCGTTGCACCGGTTGTATTCGGAATTGTTCGCGGCAAAGTGCTTCGGCGTGGAGATGGCCTTCAGGAACACCGGGTCGTCCCCCTGCAGCCCCCGCACGTACGCGGCGGCCAGCCGCCCCGCCAGATAGGGATCCTCGCCGAAGTTCTCGTCGTTGCGGCCCCATCGGGGATCGCGCCCCATGTTCACCGTCGGGCACCAGTAGTCCAGCTCCTTCCCGATGGTGTTGCGCAGCGCGCGGATCTCGTCGGAAATCACCGTCGTGACCGCCTGCACCAGCTCCTCGTTCCACGTCTGGCTCAGGGCCAGGCAGGTCGGAAAGCACGTGGCCTGGTGAAACTCCTGCACCACCGCCGGCGTCACGCCGTGGGAGGCCTCGTTCCACCAGTTCCAGGCCCGGATGTTCAGCCGGGGAATCGCCGGCGCGTCGTGGGACAGCTGCAGGGCTTTCTCCTCCAGCGTCAGTCGGCTCACCAGATCGGCGGCACGGGCTTCAAAGGGCAGGGATGCGTCTTCATAGCGCAGCATGGCTTCCTCTCCTCCGTCATCATCAAGTCGGGCTCCTTCGCGAAGGCCCTCGGGTATTCAATTCGTAACGTTTCACATCTGGGCGTACTATAGCACCATTCCTGTCCTTTGTGGGCTGCTTTTGCAGTTTTTTAGGCAAATCGAAAAAATTGGATATGTCTCCTCCGCCCCGCCGGAAGATGGATACCCTGTCCAAAATGATGCATAATGCTTTCTCCCGGAAAACGGTGTATAATGTTTCCGACAGCTATGGCCGGCGGCCCGGTCCCCGGCTCCGTGAAAAACAGAACAGAGAAAAGGAGCGATCCCTATGACTCCCGCATGCATGCGCTATGCCCGTCCCGCCGACGCCTGGTGCGACGCCATGCCCCTGGGCAACGGCCGGCTGGGCGCCATGGTATACGGCCACACCCGGGTGGAACGAATTCAGCTCAATGAGGACAGCCTCTGGTACGGCAAGGCCATGGACCGGAACAATCCCCGCCTGAAGGAGGCCCTGCCCCGCATCCGGCAGCATATCTTTGCCGGCGAAATCCGGGAGGCGGAGGACCTGGTCCAGCGCTATATGCTCGGCGCGCCCTATTCCATGCGCCACTATGAATCTCTCGGAGAGCTGGATATCGGCGTCAACTGCCTGTCCCCCTTCGCCGCCGGCTGGGCGCCCAGCAGCGAGGGCGCCGAGGACTATGTTCAGGAGCTGGATCTGTTTTCCGGCGTTCATACCCTCTCCTGGAAGGAGAACGGCGTCTCCTTCCGCCGGGAATGCTTCGTCTCCTTCCCGGATCAGGTGCTCTGCATCCGCTATTCGGCGGACCGGCCCGGCGCCCTGCAGATGAACATCCGCTACGACCGGGGCTATATCTTCGAGGGCATGGTGCCCGATCCCCGGCGTCCCGGCCACATGATCCGGGCCGGCGGCTGGGGCAGCATGTTCCTCGATGAAAATCACACCCTGGACGGTGAAACCCTCGTCGCCGGCGGCAACGCGGGGGGCACGCGCTTCGGTCTGGCCCTCGCCATGGCGTCGGACGGTGCCGTTCCGGATCCCTACACCCAGCTCTATACGGAAAACGCCTCCTGCGTCTGCCTCTATCTGGCCGCCGCCACGAACAACCGGGAGGCGGATCCGTCCGCCTTCGCGCTGGAAACCGTCCGCCTGGCCCGGGAAATGGGCTTTGACGCGCTCCTCGCCCGCCACCGCGCGGATTTTGAGCCCCTGATGCGCAGCTGCGTCCTCTCCCTGCCGGATCG
>CAMNCR010000022.1 GCA_946534455.1 uncultured Clostridia bacterium
GGACATCTGCTGATGATGGCGCAGAGCGGACAGTACAATTATCTTCGCTGCCTGCGGCATGGCGAGCAGGGGGCGGCACAGCTGGCCGTGGGCGAATTTGTGCGCCACGCGATGGCGGCGGCGTTTCTGCTGCGGCATGAGACGGCGCCCTACTACAAGTGGCAGTTCCGCGCGCTGCGCAGGCTGGAGGGAATGGAGGACTGGGCAAGATCGCTGGAGTGGCTGCTGACGACCGACAACGGGGAAAAGCTGGCCAGGGAGAAGGCTTTCTGCATGGAAGGCATGGCGGCGGAGACCGGAGACATGCTGCGGGAGCAGGGACTGAGCACCGCGGAGGGGGACGATCTGGAAAAGCATGCCTATGCGGTGAATGAAGGAATTGAAGACGGAGAAATCCGGAATCTGCATATTCTGGCGGCGGTGTAGCCGCCATTATTTTGCGTGAAAATTCGAAAATGGGTCAAATATATTTGATAAAAGGTATTGACAAACCAAATATATTTGATAAAATATATTTGCGGCTGGGAAAGCCGCCAGAAAGGGTCGGCCGGCGGAGAACCGGATGGACCCCGGAGAAAGGGGAGTGTAACATGTCTTTCTACGATTATTCCGTCATGAATCCGCAGGGGGAAGAGGTTTCCATGAAGCAGTTTGAGGGCAAGGTCGTTCTGGTTGTCAACACCGCGACGGGCTGCGGCTTCACGCCTCATTATGAGCCGATGGAGGCCATGTATGAAAAATACCATGAGCAGGGGCTGGAAATTCTGGACGTTCCCTGCAATCAGTTCGCCGGTCAGACGCCCGGAACGGATGAAGAGATTCATCAGTTCTGCACGCTGAAATACAACACCCAGTTCCCGCAGATGAAAAAGAGCGATGTGAACGGAGAGAATGCCCTGCCGCTGTTCCAGTATCTGAAGAGCCAGAAGGGCTTCGAGGGCTTTGGCCACGGTCCGGCCGCCCTGGCCATGGGCGTCATGCTCAAGAAGCTGGACAAGGATTACAAGAACAATCCCGATATCAAATGGAACTTCACGAAGTTCGTGGTGGACCGGCAGGGGAACGTGGTGGCCCGGTTTGAGCCCACGGAAAACATGAAAAAGGTCGAGGAGTGCGTAGCCAGCCTGCTGTAAGGCGGGTCGCAGACAACATGAAGGAGGAAAAAAAGATGGTACGCAAGATTCAGAGCAGCGAGTTCGAAACGATTGCCAAGGCGAGCGATGTGGCGGTGGTGGATTTTTCCGCAACCTGGTGCGGTCCGTGCAGGATGCTGGCCCCCGTGCTGGAGGATGTGTCCGAAAAGCTGGGAGACAAGGTGGATTTCTTCAACGTGGACGTGGATGAAGCGCCGGAGCTGGCCGCGGAATACCGCGTGAGCTCCGTGCCCTGCCTGGTGATGATGAAGAAGGGCGCGTTCGTGGATCAGTCCGTGGGCCTGCGCCCCGAGGCACAGCTGACGGCGTGGATCGAGAGCAACCTGTAAGAAAAAACGGAAGGGGAGCGAGCGGATGAGTGAAGGGAAGGAAATGGGGCAGGAGGCGTATCCCCAGCTGAGGCTGGAGAACCAGCTCTGCTTTCCGCTGTATGCGGCCGCGAGAGAGATCGTGAGCCAGTACACACCGCTGCTTAAACCGCTGAAGCTGACCTATACCCAGTATGTCGTATGCCTGGCCCTGTGGGAGCACGGGAGGATGACCGTGGGGAACCTGGGCCGGGCGCTCCGCCTGGACTGCGGCACGCTGACCCCGCTGCTCAAGAAGATGGAGGAGCAGGGACTCGTGACCCGCACCCGGGCCAGGAACGACGAGCGCGTGGTGGAGGTTGAAATGACGCCGGACGGCTGGGCACTGCGCGACAGAGCCAGGGATATCCCCATGCAGATGGGGCGGTGCGTGAAGCTGACGCCGGAGGAAGCGCAGACGCTGTACGGCCTTCTGTACAAGCTGCTGGGGTGAGGATAAAAACATAAAGTGAACAAAGGGCCTGATTGACAAGGCATGCCGGGGAGCGTAGAATACCGCCCATAGGCAAGGGGGTCTATCAGCTTGACGTGCGGAGTGTCGGTCGGCCTGCAACAGCATTTTTCAAGGCGCCTTCTCAGTCGTTGAGGCTGAAGGCGCCTTTTGATTCGCAAACAAGGAGGAATGGGTATGTCTTACGTGGATGAGGTTATCGAGCGTGTTGTGAAGGAAAATCCGAGCCAGCCGGAGTTTCACCAGGCCGTCAAGGAGGTGCTGAACTCCCTGCGCCCCGTGGTGGACGCCAATGAAGAAAAATTCCGGAAGGATGCGCTGCTGGAGCGGATCGTGAATCCGGAAAGGCAGATTATTTTCCGCGTGCCGTGGGTGGATGACAAGGGCCAGGTGCAGGTCAACACCGGATACCGGATTCAGTTCAACAGCGCGATCGGTCCGTACAAGGGAGGCATTCGTCTTCATCCTTCTGTGAATCTGGGCATCATCAAGTTCCTGGGTTTTGAACAGGTGTTCAAAAACTCCCTGACCGGCCTGCCGATCGGCGGCGGCAAGGGCGGATCGGACTTCGATCCCAAGGGCAAGTCCGACCGGGAAGTGATGGCCTTCTGCCAGAGCTTTATCACGGAGCTGTTCAAATACATCGGCGCGGATACGGATGTGCCTGCCGGCGACATCGGTACCGGCGCGCGGGAAATCGGCTTCATGTACGGCCAGTACAAGCGGATTCGCGGCCTGTATGAAGGCGTGCTGACCGGCAAGGGCCTGTCCTACGGCGGCTCCCTGGCGCGGAAGGAAGCGACCGGCTATGGTCTGCTGTACATCACCCAGGAGATGCTCAAGTGCCATGGCCAGGATCTGAAGGGCAAGACCGTGATCGTTTCCGGCGCGGGCAACGTGGCGATCTACGCCATTGAAAAGGCGACGCAGCTGGGAGCCAAGGTGGTGACCTGCTCTGACTCGAACGGCTGGGTGTACGATCCGGACGGAATCGACCTGGCGGCGCTGAAGGAGATCAAGGAGGTCAAGCGTGCCCGCCTGACCGAGTACAGGAACTACCGGCCGAACGCCGAGTATCACGAGGGACGCGGCGTATGGACGGTGAAGGCGGATGTGGCGCTGCCCTGCGCGACGCAGAACGAGCTGCATCTGGAGGACGCGAAGGCACTGGTTGCCAACGGCGTTCAGGTCGTGGCTGAGGGCGCCAACATGCCCACCACCCAGGAAGCGACCGACTATCTGCAGGCCAACGGCGTGTTCTTCCTGCCCGGCAAGGCGGCCAATGCGGGCGGCGTTGCGACCTCCGCGCTGGAAATGTCCCAGAACAGCGAGCGCCTGAGCTGGACCTTCGAAGAGGTGGATGCCAAGCTGCAGGGAATCATGGTGAACCTGTACCACAACATTGACAACGCGTCGAAGAAATACGGCTTTGAGGACAATTTCGTGGTGGGCGCCAATATCGCCGGCTTCGAAAAGGTCGTGGATGCGATGAACGCGCAGGGAATTGTTTGATGAAGTCCATGGATCTGTGATACAATAGATGGCA
>CAMNCR010000023.1 GCA_946534455.1 uncultured Clostridia bacterium
GGGTGCCTGTACTGCGCTCCGCTGCCCGGCCCCTCTCTCCTGCGCACCATTTCAGAGCAGAAGAGCTGAACCCGTGATGCCTTTCGATCGTTTCCTCATTGCTTTCGATATCCTGCTTTGCTATAATGTGTTTATCTTTTGACTGGGTCTCAGGGTACACTGACCGCCGGAAAGGGCTGCCCTGGGATTTTTCTTTCTGCGGGCTGTAATGGGCAATTTCCAGATCTGAGCGTTCAAGGAGACCAGATGAGTTATATTCATGTGCAGCACCTGACCAAGTGCTTCCAGGTTCGGACAAAGCGGAAAAAGGGTGCCCTGATCCGGGAGAAAAAGCAGGTTCGGGCCCTGGACGATGTTTCCTTTGAGATTGAGCAGGGCGAGCTGATCGGATACATCGGACCCAACGGCGCCGGAAAATCCACGACGGTCAAAATCCTGACCGGCATTCTGACCCCGGACGGAGGCGAAGCGCTGGTCGGCGGGCAGGTACCCTGGAAAAGCCGGAAGGCGTACGTCAGGAAGATCGGCGTCGTCTTCGGCCAGCGGATGCAGCTCTGGTGGGATGTGCCCATCCTCGACAGCTACAGCCTGCTGAAGGATATCTACAGGATCCCGGAATCCGCCTATCGGAGCCGGCTGAGCGAGCTCACGGAGGCACTGAACCTGGGAGACCTTCTGCGGACGCCGCTTCGACAGATGAGTCTGGGGCAGCGTATGCGCGCGGAGCTGTGCGGTTCGCTGCTGCATCAGCCGGAGATGCTGTTTCTGGATGAGCCCACCATCGGCCTGGACGCGGTCAGCAAGCTGGCTCTCCGGGATTTTCTGAAATGGGAAAACCGGGAGCATCGCACCACCATTCTCCTGACGACCCATGACATGGAAGATATCGCCGCCCTGTGTTCCCGCGTGATGGTTCTGGGCCGCGGACAGAAGCTGTATGACGGTTCGCTGCAGAATCTGCTGCATCATTATGACCGAAGGCGAACCGTGGAGATCCGCTACGACGGGGAGCACCGTCTGCCTCCCCTTCCGGAATCAGTTCTGATGAAGCCGTCGGGCGACGGATTCACCCTGACCTATGAGCCTGAAAAGCTCCCAACGGCGGAGCTGCTTTCTCTGCTGCAGCAGGCGGGACCCATTCGCGAGCTGACGGTTCAGCCGCAGCAGATTGATCATCTGATCGCGGATATGTATCGGGAGATGGGCCTATGAAAGCATACCTGACTGTCTTCCGGATGCGCCTCCGGATGGAAACCCAGTACCGGGGCGCGGTGCTGGGCGGCATCGTCTGCCAGATTTTTTTCGGGCTGGTGCTGATCGCCGTGTATCGCGCCCTGTATGCGGGAAAGCCCCAGAGCCTCCCCTTTTCCCACGTCGCCACCTATGTCTGGCTTCAGCAGGCCTTCTTCCGGATGCTGCTCGCTTCGGATGCCGAGCTGATGGATAAGGTTCGAACCGGCGGCATTGCCTATGATCTGTGCAGGCCGCTGTATCTGTATGGATTCTACTATGCGCGGATTATGGCCCAGAAGCTGATGGGCAGCCTCCTCCGGGCTTTCCCGATGCTGGTGTTTGCGGCGCTGCTTCCGGAGGGATGGGGCATTTCGCTGCCCGCCTCGCTTCCCGCGCTGATGCTGGCCCTGGCGGCGCTGCTGCTTGGCCTCGGCTGCGTCTGTGCCATGGAGAACATGTCCATGGGCTTTACCATGCGGACGCTGGATCCGAAGGGCTTTCAGGCCATGCTGAATCTGCTGATGATGATTCTGAGCGGAAATGTGCTGCCCCTGACCCTGTATCCGGACAGCTGGCAGCGGGTCATCACCCTGCTGCCCTACGCCCAGATGCTGGATGCGCCGATTCGCCTTTATACCGGGGAATACGGGATCCCGCAGGCGCCGGGTGTGCTGCTGCTCCAGGCCGCGTGGACGGTTCTGCTGGTCCTGGCGGGTATGATGCTCTGGAAACGAAATCAGCGCAGACTGATTATTCAGGGAGGCTGAAAGGATGAACACGGTGCGCCTGTATCTCCGCTCCATGGGAATTCTGATGAAAAGCCAGCTGCAGTATCCCCTCTCCTTCCTGCTTCAGACGCTGGCCCAGCTGATCATGGAGGGCGGGGAAATGCTGGCGGTGGTCCTGCTGGTCGATCGGTTTGATCACCTCCATCAGTGGACTGCCGGGGATCTGTATTTTTTCTTCGGTCTGATGTCGGTGACCTTTTATATCACGGAATGCTTCGGGAGAGGAATCACCGGCAATTTTCCCTCCATGGTTCGTTCGGGGCAGCTGGACACGCTCCTGATCCGGCCCAGGGGAATACTGACGCAGGTATTGTGCAGCGCGGTGGATCCGCGGCGGATCACCTGCATTGCGGTCGGAACCCTCAGCCTGATTCTCGGCAGCCGGCTGTCCCGGGTTGCATGGACGCCGGCAAACATCCTTCTGCTGGCCGAAAGCATCATCTGCGGCTTCTGGCTGATCCTCGGCCTTTTCCTGATTGAAGCGATCCTGTGCATCCACAGCGTCAAATCCGTGGAAATTGCCAACGCGCTGACCTACGGCGGGCGAAGCGCGTGTCAGTATCCGGTGGATGCCTATCCTCCCTTCCTCAGAACGCTGTTCACGGTGATTGCGCCGTTTGCGATGGTGATGCATGTCCCGGCCTCCCAGATTCTCGGAAAGCCGATCTTTGGCTGGCCGGCCTGGGCCGCGTGGATCAGCCCGCTGGCCGGCCCTCTGCTCTTCGCCGTGATGGTTTTCCTGTTCAGCAGGGCCATTCGGTTTTACCGTTCCACCGGCAGCTGAGCGGCGCACCAGGAATCGGGTCAGACGGTCATCTTCAGGAGACATACGGAGATATGAAAATCTATTTCGCCCCCATGGAGGGCATCACAGACGGAATCCTGCGGCAAACCCACCGGAAGCTCTTCGGCGGCGTGGATACCTATTGCCTCCCCTTTCATAAGCTGACGCAGTCCATGACGCTGACGGCGCGGGAAAAAAGGGATATCGATCCCGCTGAAAACCGGGGCCTGGACGTGCTTCCGCAGGCGCTGACCCGGAATCCGGAGCATCTGCTGGCCTGGCTGGATGAGGTCAGCGGGCTGGGATATACCCGGGCGGATCTGAACCTGGGCTGCCCTTCTCCGACGGTCACAAAGGGAGGCCGCGGAAGCGGGATGCTGCGGGATCCCGGCTATCTGCTTTCCTTTCTGGACTACGTTTTCTCCCGGCCGCTGCCGCTGGGCCTTTCCGTCAAAACCCGGATCGGTTATGAGCATCCGGAAGAGTGGGAAAGGCTGCTCAGCATTCTGGCGGATTATCCCTTTGACCATGTGACCATTCATATCCGGACGATGCGGGAGCAGTATACCGCCTCGAACCATCCCGAGGCGTTTGAGGCAGCTGTCCGGGCGGGCATCGCCCATCCTGTGTATAACGGTGACCTGCGGACGCCGGCGGACGTTGCGGGCCTGTTGAGCCGCTGTCCGTCCACGGAGGCGGTCATGATCGGCCGGGGACTTCTGGCGGATCCATCCCTGGCCCGGCAGCTGCGCGGCGGGGCAAAGGCCAGCCGGGAGGAGCTGGAGGAATGGTACAGGCTCCTGTATGACGGATGGAATCGGAGATTTGACCGCGTGATTGCGCTGGGACGCATCAAGAAGCTGATGGAATGGCCCAGCGAAGGGGATATCCGGTGCAGGCGGCTGCTGCGAAGGGCCAGGGACATGGAGGAATGCATCCGTGCCATTTCCTGAGAAAACGGAGGAAGCCATGAAACAGATCGGACCCGCCACAGCGCAGGATCGGGAAGCGTTGATGCATCTGTACACGCTGCAGAAGGGGCGCCCCTTCTGCTTCTGGACAGCGGACTATCCCGCCCCGGAGAACATCGAGGAGGATCTGGCTCATGACGCCCTGTTTGTGATGCGGGATCAGGCCGGGCGGATCATCGCCGCGGTTTCCATCGAGCGGGACGAAGCGGTGGATCGGCTTCCGTGCTGGAATCCCCTTCTCGCGCCCGCGGGAGAGATTGCCCGGCTGGCGGTTCATCCGGATGTTCAGCATCAGGGCCTGGCCCGGCGAATCGTCGCCTACGTGATGCAGGTGCTGAAAGAGCGCGGATTCCGGAGCCTTCATCTGCTGGTCAATGCAGAAAACGTCCCGGCGATCCGCGCCTATCGCTTCTTCCGTTTTGACGAGGTGGGAGAATGTGAGATGTACGATCAGCATTTTCTCTGCCTGGAAAAGGATCTGAGCCGGATCATCACGCATCCCTTTCCGCCGCTGTATGATGAGCAGAGCCGCACGCTGATCCTGGGATCCTTTCCGTCTGTCATGTCCCGGGAGAACCGGTTCTTCTACGGTCATCCCCAGAACCGCTTCTGGCGGGTCATCGCGTCCGTATTCGGCGAGAGCGTTCCGGAAACAGTGCCTGAGAAGCGGCAGCTGATTCTCAGAAATCACCTGGCGCTGTGGGATTCAATCGCATTCTGTGAGGTCACCGGATCCTCGGACGCCAGCATCCGCTGCGTGATTCCCAACGACCTGCGAATCATTCTGGATCATGCGCCGATTGAACAGATTTATTGCAACGGGCGCAAATCCCACGAGATCTATGCCCGCCTGATCGAACCGACGACCGGGCGAAAGGCCGGGTGTCTGCCCTCAACCAGTCCCGCCAACGCCCAGTGGAGGCTGGATCGGCTGACCGAGGCCTGGTCGGGCCTGAACCCTTCCGCATAGACGGATCCATGCCGCGCCGCTTCCCGGCGCGGTCAGCCCTGTTCCTTCAGCTTCCTCGCGGCTTCCTCCCGCTGGCG
>CAMNCR010000024.1 GCA_946534455.1 uncultured Clostridia bacterium
GGTGGAGTGCGAGACCTGCGGCCGCATCATCATTCCCTGACCTGAACAGAAGACCTGAAAAAACCGCTCCCGGAAGGCTCCGGGAGCGGTTCTGTTTCTCTGTTTTCCGGATGGAATTCAGCCGGGATGGACGATTTCAAGATCCTCCGGGGTCTCGGTAAAGGCGTCTGCGCCGATCTCCTCCAGATCCTTGGGAAGCACGATCTTTTTCAGCTCCACGCACAGCTGAAACGCGCCCTGTCCGATTCGCTTCAGATTTTCACCGAAGGCGATTTCCGTCAGGCGGGAGCAGGCCAGGAAGGCAAAATCGCCGACGGTCTCCACCGTGTCCGGCACCGCCACCTCGGCCAGCGCCTCACACCCCGCAAAGCAGCTCTGGTCCAGCACCATAACCCCCTCCGGAATCACGATGGAGCGCAGGGAGGAGCACTTGAAGAAGGCCATGTTGCCGATGGAGGTGATGCCCTCCGGCAGCTGAATGGTTTCGATATCATCCCGGAAATTGAAGGTAAACTCCCCGATCTCCACCACCGGCAATCCATCCAGCGTCTGCGGCACCACCACATCCTTCTCCTGTCCCTGATAGGACAGCGTGCGCGCGCCCAGCCCATCCTCCGTCAGGCAGTACTGATAGTCGCCGCAGGTCCGGACGTCAATCTTGTCCTCTCCCGCCAGATCATTGGCAGAAAAGGGATCCTTCAGAATGTTAAAGGAATCCTCATCCTCCTCATCCATAAACTCGTCCTCATCGTCAAATTCAAACTCGTCGTCCCAGAAGCCGTCGTCCCATTCCTCTTCCTCGATGTTCTCCTCGCCCAGGGCGACGAATCCGCAGGGAGCCTCCCACGCGACGAGGCAGATCAGCAGCACGCACAGCAAAGCCAGGCATCGTTTCATGGGAAGCTCCTCCTTTCGCATGAATTTGGATTTATTATATGAAATCAGGCGCCAAAAATCAAGATACGGCGCGCGGCGGATCTCTCGCGGCGCCCTCTCCTGTCCGGGCCGGATCATGCGCCGGCATCGCTTGAAGAAAACAGGATTTCGTGTATAATATCGGCGTGCTGTTTTTGCGCGGAAAGGGGGAAGCGGTTTTTCATGAACACCTATCGCGGGCGTCATGTGTCCAGCCAGCCCTGGCCCGTCGCTTCCCACGCTTCCACCCGGCGCGGCCGCCATCAGCAGCGCAATCATCGCCGGCGCCGCGGTCTGGTGGCTCTTCTGGTGCTGCTGCTTCTGCTGCTGGCCTATCCCTTCGTGGAAGCGCATATCCTCACGGTCGAGCGGGTTTCCATTCCCGGGGAGCAGCTCCCGGCGGACATCGGCCGCCTGAAGGTCGTGTTCCTTTCCGATATTCATTACGGCTTCGGTTTTTCCGACGCGGATGTGCAGAATCTGGTTTCCCGGATCAATCAGCTCAAGCCGGATCTTGTCCTCATGGGCGGAGATTATGCGACGGATAATCTGTCCGCGGTCCGTTTCTTTGAGCGTCTTCCCTCCATTCACGCCCGTTACGCGATTCTGGGCGTCATCGGGGAAGCCGACCGCGGGGACAGCCCCTTTGAGCTGTCCAACCTGCAGGAGGCCATGACGGCCGCCGGCGTCACGCCGCTGGTGAACGAGGTGCGGCAGGTGCGCATCGGGAACAGCTCGATCTATATCGCCGGCGCGGATGACGCCGGCGTCGGCAGTCCTGATCTGCGCGGCCTGGCCTCCCAGGTTTCCGCCTCGGATTATGTGATTTTCATGAGCCATAACCCCGTTCTGATCCCGGACGCGCAGCGCGCCACCGATCGCGACGGGCGCCTGGGCTGGTTCGATCTGGGGCTCTTCGGCCACACCCACGGCGGCCAGATGCTGGGCTTCTCCTCCCTGCTCAATATCGCGGAGGACGTGCCCAGCCGCTATCTCTCGGGCCTGCTGACGGAAAACCGGGTGGATCTGCTGATTTCGCGGGGTGTAGGCACATCGGTCATTCCCGCGCGTCTGCTCTGCCTGCCCCAGATTCATGACATCGAAATCGCGGTCAACTGAGCCGCATCGAGTTATCAGGAGGAGGATCCCCTTACCCATGGAAGATCGTGTGTTGATTCAGGATGTGTCCTTCACCTATGAGGACGCTCCCTCCCCCGCGCTCAGCGGCATCTCCGCCACTGTATCCCCCGGTGAATTTGTCGCCGTGCTGGGGCATAACGGCTCCGGAAAGTCCACCCTGGCCAAGCTGATCAACGCCCTGTACCTGCCGACGGAGGGCAGCGTGGTCGTCTGCGGCTTTGATACCCGCAGGGAGGAGCTGGTCTGGGAAATCCGCCGCCGGGCGGGCATGATTTTTCAAAATCCGGATAATCAGATTGTGGCCACCCTGGTCAAGGAGGATGTGGCCTTCGGTCTGGAAAACCTGGGCGTGCCGACGGAGGAAATGATCCCCCGGATCGAGTCCGCCCTGGCCACCGTGCGCATGAGCAAATATGCCGACAGCGCGCCCCACATGCTTTCGGGAGGTCAGAAGCAGCGGGTCGCCATCGCCGGCATCCTGGCCATGGAGCCCTCCGTCATCATCGCGGATGAGGCCACCGCCATGCTGGATCCCTCCGGGCGCCGGGAGGTGCTGGACACCATCCGCGCCCTGAACCGGCAGAAGGGCATTACCGTCCTCTGGATCACCCATTTTATGGAGGAGGCGGCCCAGGCGGACCGCGTGCTCGTCGTTTCGGATGGCACCGTTCAGCTGTCCGGGAAGCCCCAGGAGGTCTTTGACCAGGTGGAGCGCATGCGGGATCTGCATCTGGACGTGCCGCCCATGACCGCCCTGGCCGC
>CAMNCR010000025.1 GCA_946534455.1 uncultured Clostridia bacterium
GTGCGGTTTGATATGAGCGAATACGGGCAGAGCCATTCGGATCAGAAGCTGATGGGCGCGCCTCCCGGATATGTGGGATATGAGGCGGGCGGACAGCTGACCAATGCGGTCCGGAAGAATCCGTTCTGTATTCTGCTGTTCGACGAGATCGAAAAAGCGCACACCTCCATTCTGGACAAATTCCTGCAGATTCTGGAGGACGGCAGGATGACGGACGGGCAGGGGAACACGGTTTATTTCTCCGAGACGATCATCATCTTTACCAGCAATCTGGGAATCTATGTCAAGGATGCCTTTGGCCACCGGGAGCCGAACGTGACCATGGATATGCCGTATCCGGAGGTGCAGAAGCGGGTGCGGAGCGCCATCGAGGATTACTTCAAGCTGGAGCTGGGGCGGCCGGAAATCCTGAACCGGATCGGGGAGAACATCGTGGTGTTTGACTACATCCGGGAGGAGGCGGCGAAGCTGATTCTCCGCAGCCAGGTGAACAAGATGATCAGCCGGCTGCGGGAGCAGAAGAACCTGATCATTCAGATCGACGAAGAAGCCTATGACAGCCTGGAAAAGGCCGCTACAGCAGATCTGTCCAACGGTGGGCGGGGCATCGGAAATCAGGTGGAAAGCCTGCTGATCAACCCGCTGAGCCGGTGGCTGTTTGACCATGAGGTGACCGGAAACGCGGAGGTTGCCATTGAGGCGTTCGAAACGGAGGCCAATCCGCCCGTGGTGCGGTGCAGGATGGCGGGAGGTGAGCAGACTTGACGGATGAGGAAAAGCTCCTGGAGCAGCAGAAGCGGCTCAGCGAGCAGCAGCAGGAGCTGCTGAAAAAGCTGCGGGCCATTGGCTCCGACATCTGGGGCGGCCTGTCCGGCGGCGCCGAAGCCCCATCCGGCGAAGCTGCCGGACAAACGTCCGCACCCTCCCCGGCTCCGGAGGCGGGCCAGATGGCCGCCGCGGAAAAGACAAAGAAGCGGGAGGTGCTGCACCGCCCGGAGGTGACCCTCGACAATTTATGGATGACGGCGGATGAAACCATCGACTGGACGGAAGCGCTGTCCCGGGAGACGCCCGCCGACGGGCTGACGGGGCAGGAGCTGTGGCGCTTCTACCATGAGCAGGCGGAGCAGGTGCTGCGGGGAAATGTGGCGGCCTATGCCCGGGTGCTGCGGAAGACGAATCCGCTGGGAGAGCTGACAGCCTATGCGGACGGCATGACCATGCGCGCTCCGTCCGCTGAGCGGGTAGAGGGCTCCTTTACCTGCCGGGAGGAGCTGCTGCGGCAGCACGGAGCTGCCTATCTGGCCTCCATGGGGCTGCGGATTGCCCGGGACCTGTTTGCCTGCCTGCCGGTGACGGAGGTGGGCGTGACGGCCTACCAGAACGGGGAAAAGGTGCTGGAGGTGACCTATCCGCGGGATGCCCTGCGCCATGTGGCCTTTTCCTTTATCAACCCGGTGGAGCTGACGGAGCGCTGCGGGGGAATCATCAGGACGGAAGCTGCTCAATAAAACGCTGAACATGCGCACAGGCGCGGAGAAAGGAAGCAAGATGAAAGCGTATGCGGAAATGACCCGGGAGGAACTGACCGAGGAGCTCACCTATCTGAAAAAGGAGTATAAAAAGATTCAGGCTCTGGGCATGAGCTGGAACATGAGCCGAGGCATTCCGTGCCAGGAGCAGCTGGATCTGTCCATGGGCATGATGGATGTGCTGCAATCGGACTCGGACCTGACCTGCGAGGACGGAACCGACTGCCGGAATTACGGCCAGCTGGCGGGCATTCAGGAAGCCAGGGAGCTGCTGGGCGACATGATGGAGAACAACCCGAAGGATATCATCATCTACGGCAATTCTTCGCTGAACGTCATGTTCGACACGGTGAGCCGCGCGTGGACACACGGCGTGATGGGCAATACGCCCTGGTGCCGCCTGCCGGAGGTGAAGTTCCTCTGCCCCGTGCCGGGCTATGACCGTCATTTTGCCATCACGGAGTACTTCGGCATCAGCATGATTCCCGTGCCCATGTCGGAAACCGGTCCGGACATGGACATGGTGGAAAGACTGGTGCGGGAGGACGCGGCGATCAAGGGCATCTGGTGCGTTCCGAAGTATTCCAATCCGCTGGGCATCTCCTATTCGGATGAGACGGTGCGGCGGTTCGCGCGCCTGGAGCCGGCGGCGCCGGATTTCCGGATCTTCTGGGACAATGCGTACGGGATGCACCATCTGTATGATCACAAGCAGGACTACCTGATTGAAATTCTGGCGGAATGCAAGCGCGCCGGCAATCCGGATCTGGTGTACAAATTTGCGTCCACCTCCAAGATCACCTTCCCCGGAAGCGGCATTGCCGCGCTGGCGACCAGCCCGAACAACATGGAGGATTTCCTGTCCCATCTGCGGCGGCAGACCATCGGGCATGATAAGGTGAATCAGCTGCGGCACGTCCGGTTCTTTCATAATATTCACGGCATGGTGGAGCACATGCGGAAGCACGCGGATATCATCCGGCCCAAGTTTGAGCTGGTGGAGGAAACGCTGGAGCGGGATCTGGGCGGTCTCCATGTGGGCACATGGACCAAGCCGCTGGGCGGGTATTTCATTCTCTTCGACTCCCTGCCGGGCTGCGCGAAGGAAATTGTCGCCCTGGTGAAGAAGGCGGGTATGGTCATGACGCCTGCCGGCGCTACCTGGCCGCTGGGAAAGGATCCGAATGATTCCAATATCCGGATCGCTCCGACGTTCCCCAGCCTGCAGGAGCTGAAGACGGCCATGGAGCTGTTTACGCTGTGCGTGCGGATGGCAAGCGCACAAAAATATCTGGCGGAAATGCCCAGGGAGGCATAATATCCGGTCCGCCGGAGGGCATGTCCCCGGGAGGTATGCATGGA
>CAMNCR010000026.1 GCA_946534455.1 uncultured Clostridia bacterium
TTTCGAGATACGCCCGAAAGAATGATACCGATAACATTTCCGGGACAGAAACGAGAAGGAGGAAAATCTCATGAAGAAAATGCTCTCTGTGCTGCTGGCGGCCATGATGCTGCTGACCGTGCTGGCGGTGCCCGCCCTCGGCGAGGAAGCCAAGGTGCTGACCGTGGTCACCTGGGACGCGACCACCACTCCCTATCTGATTGCGCAGAAGGAAGCCTTCGAAGCCTCCCATCCTGGCATCACCATCGAATACATCGACGTGGCCTCCCAGGATTACGGCGTCAAGGCCCAGACCATGCTCTCCGGCAAGGACAGCAGCGATGTGTACATGATCAAGGAGATCGACGACCTGATCAAGTGGCAGGCGGCCGGCTTCGCGGCTCCCCTGTCCGACTACATCACCGCCAGCAATTATGATCTGTCCGGCTTCGTGGGCACGGAAGTGAACTACGCGGTGGACGGCGTGCAGTACGCGATCCCCTTCCGCAGCGACTTCTGGGTGCTGTTCTACAACAAGGATCTGTTCGACGCGGCCGGCGTGGAGTATCCCACCAATGACATGACCTGGGATGCCTACGCGGAGCTGGCTGAGAAGATGACCGACAAGGACAAGGAAATCTACGGCACGCATTATCACACCTGGCTGTCCGCCGTGGCGAACTGGGCGGTCTGCGACGGCGTGAACACCCTGGCCGACGGCAACTACGATGATCTGCTGTACTTCTATCAGCTGTATCAGAAGCTGGAGGACGAGGGCGCCTGCATGAAGTATGACGACCTGAAGGCTGCCGGCCTCCATTACTCCGCCGCCTTCGCCAACGGCAACATCGCCATGATGCCCATGGGCTACTGGTACGTCTCCACCCTGATCGGCTACAACAAGGACGGCACCTGCAACTTCAACTGGGGCATCGCCGCTGTGCCGCATCTGGACGGCGTGGCTGCCGGCTCTTCCTTCGGCAACCTGACCGGCGCGATGATCAACAGCAATTCCGAGCAGAAGGATCTGGCCTGGGAGTACATCTCCTGGCTGGGCGGCGAGGAAGGCGCTGCGGCGACCGCTTCCGTGGGCGCCCGTCCCGCGTGGGTTTCCGAGAGCGTTGCCGCTGCCATGTCCAGCGTGGAAGGCTTCCCGACCGACGAGACCAGCAAGGGCGCGCTGCTGCCCGCGGGCGTCGCGATGGAGTGGCCGGTGGCGGACAAGGTCGCTGACATCAAGACCATCGTGAATGAAGAGCACAGCCTGATCATGGCGCGCGAGATCACGCCGGAAGAGGGCATTGAAGAGATGAACGAGCGCGTGGCCGAGCTGTTCGAATAACAATCGGAACGCGCGTCCTCGCAGGTTTTCCCGGGCAGGGAAGGCGGTCTGCCTTCCCTGCCTTTTTCAACAGGAGAGAAGGAAGGAAGGATTCCATGAGCCAGGCGAAGGCATCCAAAACCCGATATAAAATGGGCAGGCTGGAGAGGAAGAACACCCTGGTGGCCTATTCTTTTCTGGCGCCGAACTTTCTGGGCTTTGCCATCTTTACGCTGGTGCCCGTGCTCTGCGCCATCGCGCTGTCGCTGTTCGAGTGGAACGGCGGAGACATTGCTCAGGTGAAATTCGTCGGGATGGATAACTATGCGACGATTTTCGCTTCCAAAAAGGTGGCGGAAAAGGGCATTTCGTATTTCTTCAACCGCGCGGATCTGGGCATCGCCCTGAAGAACACGGTGTACTACACGGTGATCACCGTCCCGCTGACGATCGTCTGCGCGCTGGCGCTGGCGATGCTGCTCAACAAAATCCGGGGCGCGGTGTTCTTCCGGACGGTCTTCTTCTTTCCCTACGTCTCCTCGATGGTGGCCATCTGCGTCTGCTGGTCGTTCATGCTCATGCGGGACGGCCCGATCAATCAGCTGATCATGGCACTGGGGATCGACTTCAACAAGAGCTGGACCGCCGACAGCGGCATGGCCATCTGGTCCATCATTCTGGTCAGCGTCTGGCGCAACATGGGATATTACATGGTGCTGTATCTGGCGGCCCTGCAGGGCATCCCCCGGGAGCTGATGGAGGCGGCCACGGTGGACGGCGCCAACAAATGGCAGCAGTTCCTGCATGTCACCCTGCCCCAGCTGAAGCCGACCACCTTCTTCGTTTCGGTGATGATGATCATCTCCTGCTTCAAGATTTACGATGTGGTGGCCATCATGACCGACGGCGGGCCGGGCCGGGCCACCAAGATGCTGGTGACCTATATCTATGACGAGGCCTTCGTCAAGGTCCGCTACGGTCAGGCCAGCGCCATCTCCATGGTGCTGCTGGTCATCGTGCTGCTGATCACCATTCTGCAGTTCAGCTCCGAGAAGAAATTCTCCAACGATTAAGGGAAGGAGGCAGGACATATGCAGACCACGATTCATACCCGGCCCATCCGGAAGGACAATCCGGTGCTCCGGGGCATCTTTCACGGGATCATCTGGGTGCTGCTGATCGCCATGGCGATCTTTACCCTGATTCCCTTTGTGTGGATGATTTCCTCCTCCCTGAAGCTGGACCGGGAGGTGTTCGCCTTCCCGATGCGCTGGATTCCGGAAACCTTCCACTGGGAGAACTATTCCCTGATCTGGCAGAAGGTGCCGCTGGTGACCTATTTTAAGAATACCGCCTTCGTGGCCGTCGTCGTCACCCTGCTGCAGACGCTGACCTCCTCCTTTGCGGCCTATGCCTTCGCAAAGCTGAACTTCCGGGGCCGGGATGCGCTGTTCCTCTGCTACATCGCGACGATCGCCGTGCCGTGGCAGGCCTACATGCTGCCGCAGTTCATCATGATGCGCTCCATGGGCCTGTATGATACGCTGTGGGCCATGGTGGTGCTGCAGGCCTTCTCCGCCTTCGGCGTGTTCCTGATGCGGCAGTTTTACCGCTCCATTCCCACGGAGCTGTGCGAGGCCGCGCGGCTGGACGGGCTCAGCGAATACGGCATCTGGGCGCGGATCATGCTGCCCCTGTCCAAGGCGGCCATCGCCACGCTGGTTATCTTTACCTTCGTCAACACCTGGAACGATTACATGGGCCCGATGATCTATCTGACCCGGGATATCAACAAGACGGTGCAGGTCGGTCTGCGCCGGTTTATCCAGGAAAACTCCAGCGACTATCATCTGATCATGGCCGCGTCCCTGTGCTCGCTGCTGCCGGTGTCCATCGTCTTCCTGACGCTGCAGCGGTATTTCATCGAGGGCATTGCCACCTCGGGGCTGAAGGGCTGAGGCGGCGCCGGAGAGGAAGGAGGAGAGGACGATGACGGGCGGAATGAACCCGGAGCGGGATCCCTTTGCCTGCCGGACGCGGGCGGAGGTGGCGCAGGCGGCGCTGGCGCTGCTTGCGCCCCTGACCGAATGCCTGACCCCGGGAAAGGCGCGGATGTATGTGGGCAATGGCTCGGCGCACTATTCGGAGGATGTGGCCGGCATGGAGGGCTACTCCCGGGTGCTGTGGGGGCTGGTGCCCCTGATGATGGGGGGCTTTGCGGAGGCGGAGCCTTTCTGGCGCCTGTGGCGGGAGGGCCTGATTCACGGCACCGATCCGTCGCATCCGGAGTACTGGGGCGAGATCGGGCCCTATGATCAGCGGATGGTCGAAATGGCGGTGCTGGGCTGCGGCCTGATCTTTCAGCCCGGACGCTTCTGGGAGGAGCTGACGGAGGGGGAGCGGGCCAACCTGTACCGCTGGCTGAACCAGATCAATCTGTATGACATGCCGAAGAACAACTGGCGGTTTTTCCGGGTGCTGGTGAACATCGGCTTCCTGAAAAACGGTCAGCCGGTGGACGAGGCGCGCCTGAAGGAGGATATGGACCTGCTGGAAAGCCATTATACGGCGGACGGCTGGTATTTCGACTATCCCACCAAGCGGGACTATTACACCCTCTGGGGCTTTCATTTCTACGGCCTGCTGTACGCGGTGGCCATGGCAGACCGGGACCCGGAGCGCTGCGCGCGGATCCGGGCGCGGGCGGCGCTCATTGCGCCGCGCTTCGCCTGCTGGTTTGACCGGGAGGGGAGGGCGCTGCCCTACGGCCGGAGCCTGACCTATCGCTTCTGCCAGAGCTCCTTCTGGTCCGCGCTGGTCTTTGCCGGGGTGCCCTGCGAGGGGCTGTCCCTGGGCCAGATCCGGCACCTGCTGCTGGGCAACCTCCGCTTCTGGCTGCACCAGCCGATTCTGGACCGGGGCGGCGCGCTGACCGTGGGCTACGGCTATCCGAACCTGTGCGCCGCCGAGGGCTACAATGCCCAGGGCTCGCCCTACTGGGCGCTGAAAACCTTCTGGCTGCTGGCCCTGCCGGAGGAGCATCCCTTCTGGCAGGCGGCGGAGGAGGAGGTGTCGCCCCCGGAGCGCTTCCTGGATGAGCAGGTGCGCCTGCTCCTGACCCGGGACGCGGAGAACCGCCAGGTGGTGGCCTACACGGCGGGAAACCACGCCTGGGAGCACATGCACGAGGACGAAAAATACGAGAAGTTTGCCTACTCCACCCAGTTTGGCTTTTCGGTGACCAAGGAGGCGACGGCGCTGAACCGGGGCGCCTTCGATTCCATGCTGGCCCTCCGGCGGCCGGGAAAGGATCTGTGGCACGCCCGGAGCGGCTGCGAGCGCTTCGCGCTCAGGGAGGACCGGGTCACCTTCACCTGGAGCCCGATGGAGGGCGTCACGATCGACACGGTCCTGGTGCCGGTGGGCATGTGGCATGTGCGCCGGCACGTGATTCACGCCGAGATGCCGCTGGAGGCGGCAGAGGGCGCCTTTTCCGTGCCGAAGGACTGGGCGGGCGGCCGCCCCTGCGACCGGATCAGATCGGAAACGCGGGAAACGGAGGCGTGCGCCGCGGCCTGGGGCGCGCGGGGAAGCAGCGCGATCTTCGCCCTGCGGGGCTATGACCGGGGCGAGGTGATTCACACGGAGCCCAACACGAACCTGATGGCGCCGCGCTGCGTGCTGCCGACGCTGCGGGCGGCCATTCCCGCGGGGACGACGACGCTGCTGTGCGCCGTGTGGACGGATGCGGGAAGCACGATGCCCGACGCTATTCCGGAGGAGGTGAAGCGCTGTGCGGAAGCGCTATGAGGAGGCCCTGAACCGGGCGGCGGAAAAGCTGCGCCGGACCGCGGAGGACGCGCGCGCGGCGGGAATCATTCCCTATCAGAGCGCAGAGGGGCATTGGATCGCCAGCCCCTATGACGGCAACAGCTGGTGGACCGGCGGATTCTGGCCGGGGCTCATGTGGCAGCTCTGGCGGTGGACGGAGGATCCCTTCTTCCGGGAGGAGGCCCGGCGGGTCGGCGGGCTGCTGACGGAGGAATTCCGGACCTTCCGGAAGCTGAACCATGATGTGGGCTTCATGTACCTGCTGTCCTCCGGGGCGGACGCGAAGCTGACCGGGAATGAGCAGGCGGAGACGGACACCCTCCACGCCGCGTCTCTGCTGATGGGCCGGATGAACCCGAAGGGCTTCATCCGGGCCTGGAACGAGCCGGACCGCGCGGGATTCGCGATCATCGACTGCATGATGAACCTGGCGCTGCTCTATCGTGCCAGCCGGGACACGGGAGACCCGCGCTTCCGGGAGACGGCGCGGGTGCACGCGGAAACGACCCTGCGGGAATTCCTGCGGGAGGACGGCTCCGTGAGCCATATCGTGGAATTCGATCCGGAAACCGGCGCCCGGGTGCGGGAGCATCCGGGGCAGGGATATGCCCTGGGCTCCCAGTGGAGCCGGGGCCAGGCCTGGGGCCTGTATGGCTTTACCCTGGCGGCGAGGCATCTGGAGGAGCCGCGGTTCCTGGAGGCGGCGGAGCGGATCGCGGGCAATTTTGTGCGGCATATCCGGCCGGACGGCCTGACGGACTGCGATTTCTGCCAGCCGGCGGGCGAGGAGCGGATTGACAACCTGGCGGGGGCCATCGCGGCCAGCGGCCTGCTGGCCCTCGGGGAGGCCACGGGGAAGGACGCCTGGCGGGAGGCGGCGCTGCGGCTGACCGACGGCCTGCTGGAGCACTGCGCGGACTGGGGAGGGGAGCGCTGCGGCATCCTGACCCACTGCACGGCCAGCTATCATGAGGACGGCGCCGGACGGCACACCAACATCATCTATGGGGATTATTTCCTCGTGGAGACGCTGATGAAGCTGTGCGGAAGGGACGCGGATCTCTGGAATTAAGGAGGAGAATGGAGAATGCTCTATCCGCAGAACAATGCCCGGAGGCAGACGCTGGATCTGGGCGGGCTCTGGGATTTCCGGTTTCAGGGGGATGAGGCATGGCAGGTGATCGCCGTGCCGGCGTCCTACAACGATCAGAGCCCGGACCCGCGATTCCGGAACCGGGCGGGCGTGGTGGAATATCGCCGGCGGATCACCGTGCCGGCCGCGTGGACGGGGCAGCGGATCTGCCTTCGCTTCGACGGCGTGGCGCACGAGGCCCGCGTCCGCCTCAACGGCCGGGAGATTGCCGCCCATCGGGGCGGCTTTCTTCCCTTTGAGGTGGAGCTGAACGGGCTGCTGGCCCCCGGGGAAACGGGCGTGCTGGAGGTGGAGGCGGACAACCGCATCAATCATTCCACCCTGCCCATCGGCGTGGAGGAGGGTACCGCCTTCTTCGGCTCGGACAATCCGGGCATTCCCTCCGTCGAAGCGGGCAAGCGCTTCCAGCGGGAGCGGGGAATCAACCTGCCCAATTTTGACTTCTTCAACTATACGGGCATTCAGCGGCCCGTGCGCCTGCTGGCGATGCCGGAAACCCATATCCGGGATCTGTCCCTGGTGCCCTCCCTCAGCGGCGAGGTGCGCTACCGGGTGGAGGTGGCCGGAGAGGACGCGGCCCGGGCGAAGGTGCGGATCGAGGCGCTGGACGCGGAGGGCCGGCAGGTGGCCGGGGCGGAAGGCGCGGAGGGCTGCTTCGTCATTCCCTCTCCCCGGCTCTGGGAGCCGCGGCCGGGCACGCCCTATCTCTATACGGCCCGGGTCACCGCCGGGGAGGATGTGTATGAGCTGCCCTTCGGCATCCGGGAGGTGCGGGTGGAGGGCACGCAGTTCCTGCTCAACGGCAGACCCTTTCACTTCCACGGCCCCTGCAGGCATGAGGACAGCCCCTTCCATGGCCGGGGGCTGGATCCGTGCCTGAACGTGACCGACATTCATCTCTACAGCTGGCTGCATGCCAACTGCTTCCGCACCAGCCACTATCCCTACGCGGAGGAAATGTATCAGCTCTGCGACCGGGAGGGCATCGTGATTGTGGACGAGACCCCGGCGGTGGGCATGAGCGCGGGAGAGCCCTATGGCTGGGATCTGGCGGAGTATCACCGCCAGGTGCTGCGGGATATGATCGCGCGGGACCGGAATCATCCCTGCGTGGTGATGTGGAGCCTGGGCAACGAGCCGGACACCGTGACGCGCCCGGATGCGGCGTATGACTACTGGCGCCCGCTGTACGACCTGGCGCACGAGGCGGATCCCCAGAACCGGCCGGTGACCCTGGTGGGCTGCCAGAACCGGTATGACCTGGACCGGATCATTCCCTCCATGGATGTGGTGCTGATCAACCGGTACTACGGCTGGTACAACCTTTCCGGCGATCTGGAGGCGGCCCGGTATGCCTTCCGCCTGGAGCTGGACTGGTGGGCGGAGCGGGGCAAGCCTGTGATCCTGTCCGAGTACGGCGCGGACACCGTCGCCGGGCTGCACGGAGCGGTGCCGGAAATGTTTACGGAGGAATATCAGGTGGCCTTCTATGAGGCCATGAGCGAATGCCTGGACGAGCGGCCCTTCGTGATCGGCGAAATGCCCTGGAACTTTGCGGACTTCGCGACCTGCCAGGGCCCCATGCGCGTGGGCGGAAACCGGAAGGGCCTGTTCACCCGGGACCGGCGGCCGAAAATGGCCGCGCACTATTTCCGGGAGCGCTGGGGGCGCATGGAGCGGGAATGCGACGGGGAGGCGGACAGGCCTCCGGAGGGGAGAACATCATGCTGAGCGCCTGGCTGCGGACCCATGACCTGGCTTCGATGATCCGGGAGGAGGCCCGGGGGCTTTATCCCCCGGCGGCGGACCGGGCGGCCTGGACGGCCCTTTCGCCGGAGCACCGGCAGGAGATCCGTTCGCTGGAGGAGGCATACCGGGCGCTGCCCTATCCCCTTCGTCCGGCCAGCGGCTTTCTGGCCTTCGCCCGGGAGGGCAGCCGGCAGGCGGATGAGCAGCCCTATTTCACCCGGCGGAGAAAGCTCTGCACGGCGGTGCTGGCCTGCTGCGCGGATCCCGGGCGGGAGATTCTGGATGTGGTGGACGGCCTGTGGCTGATCTGCGAGGAAAGCAGCTGGGTCATCAGCGCGCACAACGTGAATCCGATTCCCGGCGCGCCCACGGCGCAGGAATACCCGCTGCCGGATGTGCGCAGGCCCTATGTGGATCTGTTCAGCGCGCAGACGGGCATGATTCTGGCCCTGACGGGGCATCTGCTGGGCGATGCGCTGGACCGGGTGACGCCCCTGCTGCGGGAGCGGGTGCGGCTGGAAATCCGGCGGCGCATTCTGGATCCCTTCCGCGCCACCGACGACTTCTGGTGGATGGGCGTGCGCAGGAAGGATCTGAACAACTGGACGCCCTGGATTCTGTCGAACATCCTGGTCTGCGCCGCGCTGGATCCGATGGATGCCCGGGAGCTGGCGGCGCTGATCGGCAGGGCCTGCGGAATGCTGGACCGCTATCTGGACACGCTGCCGGCGGACGGAGGCTGCGATGAGGGCGCCGGCTACTGGAACATGGCCGGCGGCGCGCTGCTGGACTGCCTGTGCCTGCTGGAAAAGCTGACCGGGGGACGGATGACCTTCTGGCAGGAGGAAAAGCTCCGCCATAT
>CAMNCR010000027.1 GCA_946534455.1 uncultured Clostridia bacterium
AGCCAGGGGATTCTGTGCCGGAACAGATCCAGCGGGGAGGAGCGAAGATAGGTCTTGTCGGAAGGCGTCATACCGGCCATGATCTCCATGTCCTCCGTCGCCTCGTCCTCCATGACGTCCATGGCGTCGTCGAAGGTGACAATGCCGACCATCCGGTCGTCCCCGTCCACCACCGGAATCGCCAGCAGGTTGTATTTGCTCATCATCCGGGCCACTTCTTCCTGGTCCGTATGGGTTTTCACCGTGATGAGCGAGGTGTCCATAATGCTGTCAATCGTCTGCAGATCGCTGGGGGCCAGCAGCAGGCTCTTGACCGAAACCGTGCCCACCAGCAGCCGGTTGTCCAGCACATAGCAGGTATAGATCGTTTCCTTGTCCACGCCCGTCCGGCGGATGCGCAGGATCGCGTCCCCCACCGTCATCGTCGGGCTCAGCTTGACATATTCCGTCGTCATCACGGAACCGGCGGAGTTCTCCGGATACTGCAGGATTTCATTGATCTCCTTGCGCATCTCCGGATCCGCCTGCGCCAGAATCCGCTGCACCACGTTGGCGGGCATCTCCTCCACGATGTCCACCGCGTCGTCCACGTACAGCTCATCGAGCACCTGGCGCAGCTCGCTGTCGCTGATTCCGCGGATCAGGGCCTCCTGCTGATCGCTTTCCATCTCCACGAAGCTCTCCGCGGCCAGCTCCTTCGGCAGCAGACGGAAAAGCAGAGGCAGCTTTCCCTCCTCCACGCCGGCAAACACCGCCGCGATATCCGCAGGATTCATCGTCACCAGGATATCCCGAATCGTCGTATACTTTTTGTCGCTCAGCAGGGTCTGTAAAGTGTTTTCAACCGTGACAGAATGCTCCGCCATGCTCGCTCCCTCCCATTTTTGCAAGAAATGGTCAAAAGCCGAGAGCACCGTGCCCACAGGGAACACACCCGGCGCGAAAGCCGCCGGTGAACTCCTTCCGCAGGCCGCACCGCGGAGGGCGAAAAGCAAACCAATGGGTTTTTACGGCTGATCAGGAATGTCAGGGGCATCCTGGTCGCCGAAGCTTCGCCCTACCGGTATGCCGCTGCTACTCCCAGCGTCCATGACATTCCCTCCTTAATTTTTCTTTTTCGGGAATTTCTTCCCGGTCTCAATCGGAAATTATACCCGCTTTTGCCGCGTCCGTCAACGCAAAATCCTGCTTCCTTTCCCGGATCTCCCGGTCGGCCGCGTGCTCCTCCAGATAGCGGCGCAGCTCCTGGATGTAGAGCTCCGCCATCCGGCTGAGGATCATGTTTTTCCGGACAATATATCCGATCTGCATCCGGCCGGCCGGCATATCCGTGCCCGTCGCCTGGAAGGGGATGGCAATATAGTCGGAACCGTTCAGCTCCTCGCAGATGATCCCCGAGCACAGCGTGTAGCCGTTCAGCCCCACCATCAGGTTCAGCATCGTCGCCCGGTCCGTCGCCTTGATGGTGCGGATATAGTCATAGGTGCTCAGGATCTCCTCCGCGAAGTAGAAGGATCCCTTGGCCCCCTGCTCGAAGGACAGGCAGGGATAATCGGCCAGGTCCTCAAAGGTGATGGTCTTCTGCCCGGCCAGGGGGTGTCCCTTCCATAAATATACGAAGCTGTCGCATTCGATCAGCGGGTGAAACTCCAGCTGGTGATTCCGCAGAATCTTCTCAATGGCCTTGCGGTTAAAATCGCTCAGATACAGGATGCCCACCTCGCTGCGCGCCCCGCTGACGTCCTCGATCACGTCCAGCGTTTTGGTCTCGCGGATGGCAAACTCATATTCCTCCGTATCGAACTGCTTCACCATCTCCACAAAGCTCCGGACCGCGAAGGAGTAGTGCTGCGTCGAGATGCCGAACTTCTTCTTCAGCTTGCCGCCCTGCCCGTATTTTTCCATCAGCCGGTCATACTGGTTCACCACCTGGCGCGCGTGCTGAATAAACTCCGCGCCGTCATTGGTCAGCGTCACGCCCTTGCCGCCGCGGTTGAAGATCGTAATGCCCAGCTCCTTCTCCATCTCCTGCAGGGCGCTGGTCAGCGAGGGCTGCGTGATATAAAGCACCTCCGCCGCCCTGTTCAGAGAGCCCATCTCCGAAATCGTAATCATGTACCGCAGCTGCTGAATCGTCATCTCCGGCATTCTCCTTTTTTTCATCCTGCACGGACGCATTTTCCCCGGGTATCTTACCATCCTCCCCTTTTCCTTCGCAAGCACCCGGTCTGTTTTTCCTGTTTTCCGTCTTCTTGATCTTTTCCGGCCGTTCCGTGTATACTGGGTGTACGGCGCAGGGCTTCTGCCCCTGCGCGGAAAATGATAAGGCAAGGATCGTGCATCGGACCATGAATCTTCATTCCTCTTTTTCGCTTCCAGACGAGGTAATCCATCTGCTCAGCCGGCTCCGTCAGGCCGGCTATGAGGCTTATGCGGTGGGCGGCTGCGTCCGGGACAGCCTCATGGGCCGCGTGCCGCACGACTGGGATCTGTGCACCAGCGCCACGCCGGATCAGATGAAAGCGGTTTTCGCCGGAGAGCACCTGGTGGAAACCGGTCTCCGGCACGGCACCCTGACCGTCGTCCTGAATCATCACCCCTATGAAGTCACCACCTTCCGCGTGGAAGGCGGCTATGCGGATCACCGGCATCCGGACCGGGTGGATTTCGTCACCGATGTCCGGGAGGATCTGTCCCGCCGGGACTTTACCGTCAACGCCATGGCCTTTTCCCCGGAAACCGGGCTGGTGGACGCCTTCGGAGGCGTGGAGGATCTGCGCCGGGGCCTTCTCCGCTGCGTCGGCCTGCCGGATGAGCGCTTCCGGGAGGACGCGCTCCGCATCCTGCGGGCCCTGCGCTTCGCCTCGGTCTTTGACTTCGAAATCGAGGCGGAAACGGATCGCGCCCTTCGCGCCCTCGCGCCCAGCCTCCGGAGCATCTCCGCCGAGCGGATCCGGGAGGAGCTGCTCAAGCTGCTCTGCGGCGCCGGCGCCGGGCGCATTCTGCGCACCTATCCCGAGGTGCTCGCGCAGGTCGTGCCGCCCATCGGTCCGATGATCGGCTATGATCAGAACAATCATCATCACCACTACACCCTCTGGGAGCACACCGTGCAGGCCGTCGAGAACGTTCCTCCCGAACCGGATCTCCGCCTGACCATGCTGCTTCATGATACCGGCAAGCCGCAGACGCGCACCACCGATGAGCGCGGGGAAAGCCACTATATCGGCCATCAGGCGGCCTCCGCGGACATCGCGGCCCGGGTCGCGGATGCGCTGCGGCTGGATCGCGCCTCGCAGGACCGGATCGTGCGGCTGGTGGCCCATCATGATATCCCCCTGCGCAATGAGCAGGGCAAGCCCAACACGGACCGCGCCTTTCTGCTCCGCCGTCTGAATCAGTTCGGGGAGGAGGATCTTCGCGCGCTCTTCCGGATCCACCGCGCGGATCGCATCGCCACCGGCTACAGCAGCCGGGAAAAGGAGGACGCCCGCCTCGCGGAACGGATGGCCGCGCTGGATTCCCTGCTGGCGGAGAAGCCGTGCTTCTCTCTCCGGGATCTGGCCATCAACGGCCGCGATCTGACCGCGCTGGGGCTGCATGGGGAAGCTGTCGGGCGCGCCCTGAACGCGGCCCTGGATGCCGTCATGCAGGGGACCGTGCCCAACGAGCGGGAACCCCTGCTGGAACACGTCCGGAGCGGCCTTGAAAAATTTTAAAATCCGGTTGCTTTTCACATTTCCTTGTGATAAACTGTAGCAGTTAGCCCTGGTTTGAGCCGGGCGGCTGCATGCGCCCATCGGCGCATGTTCCGGCGAAAACCATCCGTCTCTTGAAGGCGCCGTCCTGCCGTCCTTCCTACTTACGGCATGACTGCGTTGTTGTGCGTCTGCTTTCACCAGGCCGCAACACAGAGTCGCGTTCCCGGCGCGTGGTTGGGTTGCCGCGCTCCAGAGGGAGCACACTTTTCCCATTTGACCCGCGAGGTCAAACAAAATACGGAGGTGTAACACACACATGGCACGTATTGCAGGTGTTGACCTGCCCAGAGAAAAGCGCGTGGAGATCGGCCTGACCTATATCTATGGCATCGGCCTGACCACTTCGCAGAAGATGCTGGCGGAAGTCGGCGTCAATCCCGATACCCGGGTAAAGGATCTCTCCGAGACCGAAATCAGCAAGCTGCGTGAATACATTGAGCACCATCTGAAGGTCGAGGGCGATCTTCGCCGCGAGGTTTCTCTCAATATCAAGCGTCTGGTCGAAATCGGCTGCTATCGCGGTGTCCGTCATCGCCGGGGCCTCCCCGTCCGCGGTCAGAACACCAAGCAGAACGCCCGCACCCGCAAGGGTCCCAAGAAGACCATTGCCGGCAAGAAGAAAGCGACCAAGTAATTGTTCTGCGTAAAACGCACAATACGCCCGCTTCTCTGCGGGCTACGGAGGGATGAAAATCAATGGCACCTAAAAAGCTGAAGAAGGCCACGCGGAAACGCCGTGAGCGGAAGCTCGTTGAGCGCGGCGCGGCTCATATTCGTTCTTCTTTCAATAACACGATCGTGACCATCACGGACACCCAGGGGAACGCTCTGTCCTGGGCCAGCGCCGGTGGTCTGGGTTTCCGGGGCAGCAAGAAGTCCACGCCCTTCGCCGCGCAGATGGCTGCTGAAACCGCTGCCAAGGCCGCGATGGAATACGGACTCAAGACGGTTGAAGTGTATGTGAAGGGCCCCGGTTCCGGCCGGGAAGCCGCCATCCGTTCCCTGCAGGCCGCGGGTCTGGATGTCAACATGATCAAGGACGTGACGCCTATTCCCCACAACGGTTGCCGTCCGCCCAAGCGCCGTCGCGTGTAAGAAGGAGGACATACAAAAATGGCAGTGAATAAAGAGCCGATCGCCAAGAAGTGCCGGAGTTTCGATATTTCCCCGGCCGTCATGGGCTATGGCAATAAGAAGTCTACCCGCAATCCCGGCGGAAATCGCCGCCGCAAGGTTTCCGAGTACGGCGCCCAGCTGCAGGAAAAGCAGAAGGTTAAGTTCGTTTACGGCGTCCTCGAGAAGCAGTTCCATAAGTATTACCTCAAGGCCGCCAACATGAAGGGCATCACCGGTGACAACCTCATGCGTCTGCTGGAGCTGCGCCTGGATAATGTGGTGTTCCGTCTCGGCCTGGCCAAGACCCGCCGCATGGCCCGTCAGATTGTCGTTCACGGACATATCCGCGTCAACGACCAGAAGGTGGATATCCCCTCCTATCAGGTCAAGGTTGGCGACAAGATCACGCTGCGCAAGCGTTCCGAAGAAATGGAAATGTTCAAGGTTCTGCGCGAAGGCACGACCGTGCTGACGCCCAAGTGGCTGAGCTTCGATGCTCCGAATCTGGCCGGCAGCGTCGTCGCGCTTCCCACCCGTGAGGATATCGACCTGCAGGTGCAGGAGAACATGATCGTCGAGTATTACTCCCGTTAAGGCTGAGCGATTGACCCAACAATGGAGGAGGGTACCACGAAATGATCGTCGAAATCGAAAAAGCTCGCATCGAATGCGTCGAAACCTCGCAGGATGGCTGCTATGGCCGTTTCGTCATAGAGCCTCTGGAGCGTGGCTTCGGGCATACGCTGGGTAACTCCATGCGCCGCGTGCTGATTTCCTCTCTCCCGGGTGCGGCGGTCTCTTCCGTGCACATCGAAGGTGTGCAGCATGAGTTCTCCACCCTGCCCGGCGTGAAGGAAGACGTGACGGAGATCATCCTGAATCTGAAGTCCATGGCCTGCAAGCTCTTCACCGAGGGACCCAAGACGCTGACTGTCGACGTGAAGGG
>CAMNCR010000028.1 GCA_946534455.1 uncultured Clostridia bacterium
ACAAAGCCCGCCGAGGTGGACAGCCCGGCTCCCGCGCCGATCACAATAGCGTCTGCCGTCCTCAGTTCTGTCTTCAACCGTTCGATCTGCTCCGCGCGGGTACCGATGCCCAGGGATAAGCCGTCCCGGAAGCTGCGCACTCCGTCCAGCCCCTGCTGAATCGTTTCCAGATAGCCATTCGGCCTGTTGCTGTTTCTGTTCATCTTCTTTATCATTTACCTCTTGATTACCGCTCTGACCGGGCAGACCTTCATACAGTTGCCGCAGTGCAGGCAATGCTCCTGCTGAATGTGAAATGGATTCTTGCCAGTCCGGATGCCTTCGTCCTGCGAATGGAAGTCCTTCAGGGCTTCGTAATCGTCGTCTGGCGTCAGGAGCTTCTTCCCTTCGATCCCGAATTTCTTAGAGACAGCCGTATTTTGCAGGCATGGGTGCAGCTGATCATGATTCCTGCCTTTCTTCATCGCTGCCGCCATACAGCCGGTCCTCGTACCGGAAGCCCCAGTTCATGATGGCGTAGAACACGGGCAGCAGGTCCCGGCCCATCTGTGTCAGGGAATACTCCACGTGGGGCGGGATCTCGTTGAACTGCTCGCGGCTGATCAGCCCGTCCTCCTCCAGCTCCCGCAGGGCCTTGGTCAGCATCGTGTTGGTGATGCCGGGCAGTTCCTTCTTCAGCTGTCCAAAGCGGACGGTGTCATAGATGCACAGTTCATACATGAGCTGGGACTTCCACCGCCCCTGCAGCATCAGCAGGAGGGGCGTCACCGGGCAGTGGCCGTCCTTGGTGACAATGCCCTGCCGGATCTTCACCAGATATTCTTCATAGGTCATGTAGCGCTTCGGTTCATTCGCCATTCCGGTCACCTCCGTCCTCTCCCCAGGAAAGCACCCGCCGCTTCATGCCGGCCACATCCAGCACCCCATACGCGAAGCCCTTCCGCACCAGCTCCGGCGGCACATATTCGTCATACTTCTCGAAGACCGGGATCTCCCTGGGATACACCAGCTCCAGCGGGTCAAACTCCTTCGCGGCTTCCTCCCGGATCACGGCGTAGAAGGTCTCTTCATCCGCATCCATGGTGAACTGCAGGTAATAGGGCCGCCGGGCATTCAGCCCCCTCAGTCCCAGCCGTTTCGCGCAGCGAAGCTTCAGAAAGCGCTCCAGCGCCAGGAAGGCGTAGCTGCCCAGCCACGGGAGAAGCGCCCACATTTTGCCGCCCAGATGGACCAGCGGACTTTGCAGCATGCCGGCGTTCCGGGCCGTCTCCCGGGCCTCCGCCAGGCGGCAGACGGCATGGGGCATCAGATAGGGATACTGCCTGTCCTCCGCGAGCACCGCCCGCATCCGCTCCAGGATCCGGGTATGGATATCCCCGGCCACCAGGCCGAAGAAGGCCGGGATGTTCCCCTTCACCAGGGTGCAGTATACCTCTCGCCGCTTGTGATCCACCTCGTCCACCGCCCAGACCCGGCCGGCGATGGCAATCTTGTCGCCCACGGGCGGAGGCTTGACGATGGTGCCCAGCTGCTCCGAGCCTGCCCGGACGGTGTACTCGATGTTCTCCTGAAACACGGCGTAGAATTTGTAGCTGTTCACGATCCGCTCCCCGGCGAGGCCCAGGATCAGTCCGCCGTTCTCCGTGCGGCTGATATGATCGGTTTCGATCAGGTGGCGCAGCAGCAGGCGGTAGTCGTCCTGGGTGATCCGGTGAAAGCAGCTCAGCGTCAGCACCCGGGAGGCCAGCTCCGCCGGCGTCATCTCCCCGCAGGAGGCCAGGGTGCTCACGGTCTGGTGATAGAGCAGGCTGTAGGGCAGGCGGTCCATGCGCGGCGGCTCCACAAAGCGCTCCTCCGCGTAGAGCTGCACCAGCGCAATGCCCTGGAGCAGATACCAGGGGATGCTCTCCGGCAGCATGGTTCTTGCCTCCTGGTGATCCTCCCGCATGACGAACCACATTTCGGATGGATCACCCCGGCGGCCGGTGCGGCCCATGCGCTGCAGAAAGCCGGACACCGTGAAAGGCGCGTCGATCTGGAAGGCCCGTTCCAGCCGGCCGATGTCGATGCCCAGCTCCAGGGTGGCCGTGGCGCAGACAGACATCAGGCTCTCGTCGTCCTTCATCTCCTCCTCGGCGCTCTCCCGGTAGGAGGCGGAGAGATTGCCGTGGTGGATCAGGAAGCGGTCCGGCTCCCGGTTGACCTCGCAGTACTGCCGCAGCAGCTGGCAGACCGACTCGCACTCCTCCCGGGAGTTGGTAAAGACCAGGCACTTCCGGCCCTTCGTGTGCTCGAAGATATAGCCGACGCCCGGGTCGGCATTCTCCGGCGCGTGATCGGAGGGAGCTTCACGGGGCGGCGTGTTCTCCGGCACCGCTTTTCCCTCGTCCGCCTGAGGCGGCGTGTTGTAGAAGTGCTCCATGCTCAGCCGCCAGACCTCCCGGCCGCCGTCGAAGCGGGGAATGACGGTGCCTCTCCCGCTGCCGGCCGCCAGGAGCTTTCCCGCATCCTCCGGGTTGCCGATGGTCGCGGAAAGGCCGATCCGCCGGGGCGCGCAGCCCGCCAGGCGGCACAGGCGCTCGATCAGGCAGAAGGTCTGCAGCCCCCGGTCCGCCCGCAGCAGGGCATGAATCTCGTCGATGACGATGAAGCGCAGATCGCCGAAGAGCGACGGGATCTCCATGTGTTTGTTGATCAGCAGCGCCTCCAGGGATTCCGGCGTGATCTGCAGGATGCCGGCGGGGTGCTTCAGCAGCTTCTGCTTCCTGGAGGCCGCCGCGTCCCCGTGCCAGCGGGTGACGGGAATGCCCGCTTCCTCGCACAGCTCGTTCAGCCGGCCGAACTGGTCGTTGATCAGCGCCTTCAGCGGGGCGATGTACAGCACCCCCACCGAGGCGGAGGGGTTTTCCTCCAGCAGTGTCAGGATGGGAAAGAAGGCCGCTTCCGTCTTGCCGGAGGCGGTGGAGGCCGTCAGCAGCACGTTGTCCTCCGTGCCGAAGATGGCCTCGCCCGCAGCGTTCTGCACGGCCCGAAGGCTCTGCCAGCCGGAGCGGTAAATATATTCCTGAATAAACGGCGCATAGCGCTCAAATACATTCATAGCGTAAACTCCGCCCAGCCGGCTTCCGTCTGATCGGAAACAGCCTGAGATTTGGCAAAAGCAAAGTCCTCCGACTGAAGCAGCCCGGCGAGCGTCTGCTCCGGATGCTGGTACAGCAGATCCAGCAGCTCGATGAAGTCCCGGATGACCTCCCGGGGCGTGATGTGCTCATCCGCGCCGATGCGGCTGTATTCCGTCTCAATGAACGCGGCCAGGTCGCCGGTGCCGAGCTTCCGGTCATACCCATAGAGACCCGCGTGCATGTCCGCCAGCTTTTCGCACAGCACCAGCATCTCCTCCGCCGTCAGCGGGTCCAGGCGAATGACCGGGGCCAGCAGATCCCGTGCGCCGGGCCTGGAGAAGCGCCCCTCCGCCAGGCGGGAGCGCAGGGCCTCATAGCTGTAGATGCCCCGGCGCTTGTCCTCCAGGGCCTGTGGCGTCGCTCCCATCAGGATACCCAGGTATTTCGCCTTGCCCTGGAGGGTGTCGTTATACATGGTCAGCAGCTTCTCATAGTTGTACTGCCGGGTAATGCTGTTGGGGATCTTGTACAGGTTCACCAGCTCGTCCACCAGGATCATCATGCCCTGATACCCTGCCAGCCGGAAGAAGGTCGCAAAGAGCTTCAGGTAATCATACCAGTCATCGTCGGTGATGATCATCTGCACGCCCAGATCCTCCCGGGCCTCGCTCTTCAGCGTGTATTCCCCCCGGAACCAGCGGAGCACCTTCCCCTTCATGTCATCGTCGCCGTTCACATAGGCGCGGTAGTATGCGGAAAGCAGCCGGCCGAACTCAAACCCGTGCACCAGCTCGCTGACGGAGGCGGTGACCGCGAAGATCTTCCGCTCCGTGGCCGCGGCCAGGGCCGGGTCGTCCGCGGAGAGGCCCGTCTCCCCCATGGCTTCGTTCTGTACGGCGCTGATCCAGCGGTCCAGCACCAGCGACAGGGCGCCGCCCTCCGGCCTGGTCTTCGTGGACAGGTTACCGATCAGCTCCCGGTAGGTGGCCAGGCCCTGGCCGTGGGTGCCCTGCAGGCGGCGCTCAGGGGAGAGGTCGGCGTCCGCCACGATGAAGCCGCGCTCCATCACATAGTTGCGGATGGTCTGCAGCAGGAAGCTTTTGCCGCTGCCGTAGCGCCCCACAATGAAGCGGAAGGACGCGCCGCCCTCGGCGATGATATCTACGTCCCGCAGCAGGGCTTCGATCTCGTTTTTCCGGCCCACGGTGATGTAGGGCAAGCCGATGCGCGGTACCACGCCGCCCTTCAGGGAATTCAGCACAGTCTGCGCGATTCGTTTCGGGACTTTTTGCGAATTGATCATGAATGGTTTCCTCCAAGCAACCGGGTCAGGTCCTCCCGGTAGTCCTTCACAAGGGAAAGCGTATCGTTATCACATTCGACGATGCTGTCGCCGATCTCGTCAAACAGCGCTTCGTTGATGATGTCTGCGGTCATAGCGGGCATCAGTCGATGCGCCCGGATGATGCCGGATGCCGGCTTTCCGGCGAGCAGCGCCCGCAGGATTTCCAGCTGGACGTCATCCAGCGGCAGCTCTGGCGGTGCGTTCTGCCCGGGAGCTGCGGCCTGCGGCGGATCGGCTGTCTCGAGCTCTGCCTCCGCCCGCTCCTCGTCGGTCAGCAGGCTGTCCCGGGTGATCAGGGCGTCCCGGCGGATCTGCTCCAGCCCGGACAGGTCCAGCACCACCCTGGGCCTGGCGGCCTCCGCCGCTTCTCTCTCCTCCGCCTCGATGACCGAACGGACGCAGGGAACGATCCACGCGTCCTCCGGCTTCTCCTTCAGATAATTGCCGGTTTTCAGATACCGGCGCAGCAGCAGGTCCGTCTGGCGGAGAAGCCCGTGGAGAAGCTGCCGGTCGAAGGACAGGCTCTCCCAGGACAGCAGCTCCCACACCCCGTCCCGGCAGCGGTACCTCCGGCAAGGGTCCAGCTGATAGACACTGTCCGCGGGCTTTCTCTCCCAGCAGTACACGGCGTTGGCAAAGGGATACCAGGCGCTCGCGGTCTGTTGACCGAAGCAGCGTGCGAATAAATCCCCGCCGTTCTCCCGGCATTGCCGCAGGGACAGCCGCCACACCCGGCTGAACAGCCGCGCGCCTCTTTCCGGCGACTGCCTGCACACGGGAGACTGCGCCAGCCGCTTCCCGTCAAAGAAGCAGAGCGCGGCGAAAATCTCCTCGTCCGTATGCTCCTCCGGCGCCTTCAGCGATGCCAGCGCCTGATCCCGCACCAGCAGGGCCGGGTCGGCGAACTGCCGGGCGATGTCCTCCGG
>CAMNCR010000029.1 GCA_946534455.1 uncultured Clostridia bacterium
ACATAATGCGTGCAGCCCAGCACCACCGCATCCATCTTCCCGGTGTCATAGCCGCTGAACAGCCGCTCCAGATAGCGCCGCGCGCCGTCCGGATCGTTTTTCTCCACCAGCTCCATCAGTCCCGGACAGGGAACCTTCACGGCGCCTTCCCCATATCGTTCCATCAGCCGTCCGAACTTTTCCTCCCGCAGGGTCAGCGGAGTCGCCATCACCAGGATGCTGCCGTCCTTTCTGGCCTCCTGTGCCGGCTTGAGCGCGGGCTCCATGCCGATCACCGGAATGTCCAGCTCCGCGCGCAGCACGGCAGCCGCCGCGCTCGTGGCCGTGTTGCAGGCAATGACCAGCGCCTTGATTTTCTCCCGCAGCAGCAGCTCCACCACGCTTCGGACGCACTGCACCACCTCTTCCCGGGTTTTGGTTCCATAGGGAGCGTGCAGGGTGTCTCCGTAGTAGATGAACGTTTCCCGGGGCAGCTGCCTGCGCATTTCCCGCAGTGTGCTGATTCCGCCTACCCCGCTGTCGAAAACGCCGATCGGTTCCTTTCTTGTGCTCATGGCTCACCCTTCCTTATTCCCGGAAATTGTAGCAAATCCCTTCCCATCTGTCAAAGCTTCCGGATCCCTGTCCTCCCCCGGCTTTTCTCCCGGCTGTCCGTCCCTGCCCATTGTCTTTTGGCTCGCTTTCGCGTATACTGCGGCCCAGAAAGGACGTGATCTACGATGCCGGATTCCATTCTGATCGGAGATGTCATCCAGACCCGGAAGCCCCACCCCTGCGGAGGAAGCGAGTGGACGGTCACCCGGACCGGCGCCGATATCAAAATGCGCTGCAACACCTGCGGCCGCCTGGTCATGCTGGACCGGGAGACCTTCCTGAAGCGCAGAAAGGCCCTGCTGCAGCGGGCGGACGGCGCTTGCCAATGAATTCTCCATATGATATACTTAAAGATGATTCATTGATGATTTCTAACGCCGTGCAAGCCCTGGCAGGCTCTGCCGTGCGTGCTTGAAAAGGCCGGTGAACGTGTATGCGTAAATGCTTGATCTGGATCATAGCGCTGCTTCTGCTGCTCTGCGCTTCCGCCTCCGCCGATACGGCTTACTCTTTTGACGACGTTTCGGCCAATCTGTCCCTGGCGGATTCCTATATCGTGCTGACGGCGGACAATCTCTCCGCTCACACGGAGCTGCTGAGCAAAATCGGCAAATCCAAAGAGGTGGTAGAGGCGGATTTTGCCGAGCGCGGCGTGCTGCTTCAGGCCTGGGTGCCGGAGCTGGATGCCTGCCTGGAAATTACGGCCGTGCAGGACGAGGACAGCCAGGCCTATTTCGATCTGGATCAGCAGACCAGCCAGACCCGGAGCACCTACCGTGCTTCCGTCCTTAAGGGGCAGAAATATAAGGATCAGGGATATTCCATCAAGGAGGCCGAATGGAAGAAGCAGACCCTCGGCGGCCGTTTCCTGATGATCAAGTATAAGCGCACCCTGGGCGATCAGGTTTACTGGGGCTATGCCCGCCGTGCCATCCGGAACGGCTATACCTTTACGCTGGACTACCAGGTCTACAATCGCGGGCTGCGGGCCAAGGATCTGAACGCGGTGAACAAGGTCGCCAACACGGTCTCCTTCACGCTGACGCAGACGGCGCCCGTTTCCGCCACCGGCCTGGTGCAGTTTACCGCTGAACCGCCGGAGGAAACCAACACCGGAGAATTCACGGTCGAAGGAAAATGCACGCCCGGCGCCCATCTGATCGGCGTCGTCATGCGCTGGTCCTCCTCTGAGGTGGTTCGGGTGGAGGCTACGGCCAAAAAATCCGGCTCCTTCAAGCTTCCCGTGACGCTGCCCGGCGAGGGCGTCTGGCTGATGACCCTCACCGTGGAAAACGACGGCGTCGTCATCGCGGAAGAGGTCTTTGATGTCACAACCTTTAATAAGTCCCTGCTTCCCGTGGCCCTGGATCAGCCTCTGCCGGAGCAGCTGACAGGGGATGAGCTGGTCATTTCCGGAAAAACCGTCAAGGCGGTTTCCGTTCAGTGTCTGGTTTCCAACAGCGCGGGCGAAAGCTACGAGAAAATGATCCGCACCAACAACTCCGGTAAATTTTCCTTCAAGGTTCCCTCCTCCACGGAGGCGGATTACCAGATCACCCTGGTGTTCTCCAAGAAAAACTATTCGACCCGTCGCTTCACCCAGTCCGCCCGCCGCACCCTCACCGAGGCGGATATCCGCAGCAAACAGCGCGAGCAGGCGATCAAGCCCGCCTATTCCAATCTGGTCAAGAAGCTGGATGCCTATACGGGACGGATCATGGTCTATTCCGTCTATATCACCGATATCCAGCAGAGCGGAGAGGAATGGATCATTTTCGCCGCCATGAAGAAAAACAAGGCCGGCTATAGCAATCCCCTGGTCATCGTTTCGGAGGAGGAGCCGACCTTTGCCGTGGGAACCCAGCAGAAAATGCTGGGCACCTGCACCGGAAGCTATCGGATCGAATCCGAAGAGGATGTCGAGTTTTATCCCTCCTTTGATCTGCTGTTCTGGGATGGAAACTGATTTCAAAACCCGTATTCCTTCCGCCGGGAAT
>CAMNCR010000030.1 GCA_946534455.1 uncultured Clostridia bacterium
CCTTCCTGCTCGTCGCGTCCACCACGATGGCCGGGATCAGTCCCCGCTCATCAAACTTCAGTTCATCCAACGTCAGCATATTATCCCTCTTTCCTCTATATGATCTCTGCATTTTTTTCCGAAGGTTTCCAAAGGGCAATCGGAAAGCCCTCTGGTCGCGCCTTTGGCGCGAAACCTTATCCCACGATCCTCGCCGGTATCCCTTCCTCTCTCATTCGCCGCTTCAGATCCTCTATCCGCACCTCGCCGAAATGAAAGATTGAAGCTGCCAGCCCGGCATCTACCCCGGGCAGCGTATGAAAGAGCTGGATAAAATCCTCTATTTTTCCCGCGCCTCCGCTGGCGATGACCGGCACAGGAGCCACCTCGCAGACCTTCTCGAGCATTTCCAGGTCAAACCCTTTTTTGACCCCATCCGTATCGATGGAATTGACGACCACCTCGCCGGCTCCTTCTCCCACGCAGCGCCGGATCCACTCCATAGCCTCCAGACCCGTATTATCCCGGCCGCCCCTGGCAAAGACCCGGAAAACACCGTCCACGCGCTTGATATCCACGCTCAGCACCACGCACTGATCTCCATAGAGCTTCGCGGCTTTTCCCACCAGGGAAGGATCCCGGATCGCGCCTGAATTCACGGACACCTTATCTGCGCCGCATTTCAGAACCCGGTCAAAATCCGCCGTCGTGTTGATTCCTCCGCCGACCGTCAGGGGAATAAAGACCCGCTGCGCTGTTTCTCTCAGAATGTCCGTAAACAGAGCCCGCCCTTCCGCGGAAGCGGTAATGTCATAAAACACCAGCTCATCTGCTCCGTGTTCACTGTAATAGGCGGCCAGCTCCACCGGGGAAGCCACGTCTCCCAGCTGTTCAAAGTTGACCCCCTTGACCACGCGTCCGTCCCGCACGTCCAGGCAGGGAATAATGCGCTTCGTGATCATCTTGCCACCTCAATCGCTTCAGACAGGCGAATATCGCCCGTGTAATAGGCCTTTCCGATGATTGCGCCGTAGAGGTTCATCTCCCGCAGCGCGCGAACGTCCTCCAGAGAGGACACGCCGCCGCTGGCCGTAATCTGCAGCCCCAGCTGTTCCGTCAGTTCCCTGTACAGCTGCCGGTTGGTACCGCGCATGGCGCCGTCCCTGGAAATATCCGTGCAGATCAGCGTCCGAATCCCCATCTGCTCCATTTTCTGGCAGAAGGGCAAAAATCCTTTCCCGGATTTTTCGGTCCATCCATGCGTGGCAACCTCTCCGTCCCGGATGTCCACACCCACGGCGATGCGTTCTCCATGCTTTTCCACAGCCTGCCGCAGAAGGGCTTCGTTCTCCACGGCCGCCGTACCCAGAATCACGCGATCCAGCCCGGCCCGCAGATATCGGTCGATCACCTCCATGCTGCGGATTCCTCCGCCGACCTCGCAGAAAAGCCCCGTGCTTTCCCGGATTCGAAGCAGCGTCTCCAGATTGGGCGTTTCTCCGGATCGGGCACCCTCCAGGTCCACCAGATGGACGTGCGTCGCCCCCTGCGCCGCAAAGTCCTGTGCGATGTCTTCCGGATGCTCGCTGTACACGGTCATCTGGGCATAATCTCCCCTGTACAGCCGGACTGCCTTTCCTTCATAAAGATCAATAGCCGGAAAAAGAATCATGCTCTCCATTCCTCCAGTGCTTTTACAGCCTGCAGAAGGCTTCCAGGATTTTCAGCCCTACGCTGCCGCTTTTTTCCGGGTGAAACTGGCATCCGAAGACATTTCCCCTGCCCACGCACGCAGTTATATCAATCCCGTATTCCACCTCCGCCAGCAGGCTGTCCTCGCAGCCCGTTGCACTGTAGGAGTGAACAAAGTAGACGCAGTCTCCCTCCCGCGTGTTTTTCAGCAGGGCAGAGGGCTTCCGGATCTTCAGCGCGTTCCAGCCCATCTGCGGTATCTTGAGCCCTTCGGGCAGTCTTCCTGCCATAGGCAGAATGGACCCCTTCAGCAGACCCAGCCCCACGTGCTCCCCGTATTCATAGCTCTTTTCAAACAGCAGCTGCATTCCCAGGCAGATGCCCATCAGCGGCTTGCCGCTGGATGCCTCCAGCCGGACCGCCTCATCCATGCCGCTTCTCTTCAGCTTCTCCGCCGCGTCGCCAAAGGCGCCGACTCCCGGCAGGATCACCCGGTCCGCCTGCCTGAGCCGGTCCGGATCCGCCGTCACCTCCGCCTCCTGACCAATCGCGCGAAAGGAGCTCTGCAGAGAAAAAAGGTTGCCCACGCCATAGTCAATGATCGCGATCATCAGAGCACTCCTTTCGTCGAGGGAATCTCATCCGCGAACGCCGGATCGATCCGCACCGCCTCCCGGAGGCTTCTTGCCACGCTCTTGAAGGTTCCCTCGATGATATGATGGCTGTTTCTGCCCGCCAGCTCCCGGATGTGCAGCGTACACTGCGCATGATGAGCAAAGGCCCGGAAGAATTCCTCCACCAGCTCCGTGTCAAAGGTTCCCACCTTCTCCGTCGGAATGGGCAGCGCGATCTCCAGCAGGCCTCTGCCGGAAAGATCCACCGCGCTGAGAATCAGCGTTTCATCCATGGGCAGCACCGTGCTGCCGTATCGCTGAATCCCGCGCTTGTCCCCCAGCGCCTGCGCAAACGCGTCTCCCAGGGCGATGCCGATGTCCTCTGTCGAATGGTGATCATCCACCCAGGTGTCTCCCTGACAGGTCACCTGCAGGTCAAATCGTCCGTGCCGCGAAAGCAGCGTCAGCATATGGTCCAGGAATCCCACCCCGGTCTGAATCCGGCTTTCTCCGCTGCCGTCCAGGTTCAGCTGAACCGTGATATCCGTTTCCCCGGTTTTCCGGGCAACCGTTGCCTCTCTCATCTTGTTTCCTCCAGAATATCTCCTGTCGCCCGGATCAGCGCCTCCATCTGTTCCCGGGTACCGATGGTGATCCGATTATAGTTCCGGATCCGCGGCAGGCTGAAATGGCGGATCAGGATACCGCGCTCCTTCAGCTTCCGGTACAGCGTCTCTCCGTCGATTGCCGCGTGCTCCGCGAACAGGAAGTTCGTCCAGGAATCCAGGATTCTGAAGCCCAGCTTCCTGAGCTCCTCCGCCGTCCAGCTCCGGGTTTCCTGAATGCGGCGGCAGTTTTCCATATTATAGTCATCCTCCCGCAGACAGGCAATGCCCGCGGCCTGCGTCGCCCGGTTGACGTTATAGGGATTGGTGGAAAACTTCACCGTATTCAGATCCCGGATCAGGGATTCGCATCCCACGCCGAACCCCAGCCGTGCCCCCGCCATCGAGCGGGATTTTGAAAAGGTCTGCGTAACCAGCAGATTGTCATATTGATGAATCAGCGGCACACAGCTCTCCGCGCCGAAGTCCACATAGGCCTCGTCCACGACGACCACATGATCCGGATTTGCCCTGATCACGCGTTCGATCTCGTCCCTTCCCAGCGCAATGCCCGTCGGCGCGTTGGGATTGGCCAGAAAAACCGTTCCTTCCGCGGGGCAGAACGCCTCCAGATCGATTCGCCAGTCCGCCGTCAGGGGAATTTCCCGGAATGGGATCCGGTTGATCGCGGCAAAAACAGGATAGAAGCCGTAGGTGATATCCGGAAAGATTGCCGGAGTCTGTTCGTCACAGAAGGCCATGAAGGCAAAATTCAGGATTTCATCCGATCCGTTGGTCATCAGCAGTTCATTCGGGGAAACGCCCAGCCGCTCGCTCAGAATGCTCCGCAGCTGCGTGCACTCGGTATCGCTGTACAGACGAAGCCTGTCCGCCTCCGCGGCCAGCGCCTCCGCGACACCGGGCGGCGGGGGAAAGGGACTTTCATTGGTATTCAGCTTGATATACGGCTGATCAATGGGCTGCTCACCCGGCACATAGGGTGTCAGCTCCGCGTATCTGGATGAGAAAAAGCGGCTCATACCTTCTCCTCCGTGCGTATCATGGCGCTCCGGGCATGCCCCGTCAGCCCCTCCTTCCGGGCGAACAGATCCACATCCCGGGCCACCCGGGCCAGCGCGTCCCGGGTAAAATAGGTGTACTGGGTCTTCTTCACAAAGTCATCCACGGAAAGCGGACTGGAGAACTTCGCCGTTCCCTGAGTCGGCAGCGTGTGATTCGGTCCCGCCAGGTAGTCTCCCAGTGCCTCCGGACAGTTCCTTCCCAGGAAGATGGACCCCGCGTGACGAATGCTGTCCAGATAGTCAAAGGGATTGTCCACACAGAGCTCAAGATGCTCCGGCGCGATTTCATTCGCGATTTCGATGGCCGCCTGCAGAGATTCAGCCACAATGATCTTTCCGTTATTGTCAATGGAGGCCCGGGCGATCTCGCAGCGTTCCAGCAGCGGAAGCTGCTTTTCCAGCTCCGCCTGCACCGCCTCGGCCAGCTCCTGGCTGTCCGTCACCAGAACCGCGCTGGCCACCTTGTCATGCTCGGCCTGGCTCAGCAGATCCGCCGCCAGATGCACCGGATTGCTTTTCCCGTCTCCGACAATCAGAATCTCGCTCGGCCCGGCAATCATGTCGATCGACACCAGACCGTAGACCTGCCTTTTCGCCTCCGCCACAAAAGCATTCCCGGGGCCAACGATCTTATCCACCTTCGGAACGGACTGCGTTCCAAAGGCCAGCGCGGCAATGGCCTGCGCGCCGCCGGCCTTCACGATCCGGTCCGCTCCGCCCACCCGGGCCGCTGCCAGAATCACCGGATTGATCTTCCCGTCCGGTCCCGGAGGCGTGGTCATGACGATTTCGCCGACCCCCGCAATCTTCGCCGGGATCAGATCCATCAGCACCGTAGAGGGATAGGCTGCCGTGCCGCCGGGAACATACAGCCCTGCCCGGTCCACGGGGATCACCTTCTGTCCCATCACAATGCCCGGTTCGTCATTGATGATAAAGGAATTGCGGACCTGACGCTGATGAAATTTCCGGATATTCGCGGCAGCCTTTTCCAGCACGGCCAGAAATTCCGGCTCAATCCGGGCCATCGCCTCGTCCATTTCCTCCTGGCTGACCAGCAGGCTCTCCAGCTCCGCGTGATCAAACTTCGCCGTATATTCTCTCAGCGCCTCGTCTCCCCGCTCCCGTACCTGTTTCAGGATCTCCGCGACGGTCTCCGTCACATTGACCGTCGGCATCGACCTGGCAAAAATCTCTCCGTTCGGGGTTTCTCCGTATTTCATGATCCGTATCATGCTCTGTCCACTTCCTTCCGCAGTTCCTCCGTCAGCCGCTGAATCGGCCCGGTCTTGAATTTGAATCCGGATTTATTGGCAATCAGCCGGGCAGAAATCGGAATAATCGTTTCCAGCACGGCCAGGTTGTTTTCCTTCAGGGTCGTTCCCGTTTCCACAATGTCCACGATCACATCGCTCAGCCCCAGAATCGGCGCGATCTCGATGGAGCCGTTCAGATGAATAATGTCGATATCCCTGCCCTTGCCCGCATAATAGTCCCGGGCAATCCGGCTGAACTTGGTCGCCACCCGGAGCGTCCTGTCCTCCCGATCCTGAAAGTCCGCGGGACCCGCAACGGCCATCCTGCATTTCCCCACATTCAGATCCAGCAGCTCGTAAACCTCCGGCCGGTACTCCAGCAGGATGTCCTTCCCGGCCACGCCCACGTCCGCCGCGCCGCGCTCTACATAAATGGCCACGTCGGAGGGCTTCACCCAGAAATAACGCACACCCGCGGCTTCGTTGTCAAAAATCAGCTTCCGGCTGTTTTCCAGCACCGCGGGACACTCAAATCCCGCCCGGGCAAACATGCCATATACCTTTTCGCCCAGCCGTCCCTTTGGGAGCGCTACGTTAAGCATTCGCTCCGCCTCCTTCCGTCAGCCGCTCCAGCTGGTTCAGGAACACGGCAAAACCGATCGCCCGGTCCTTTCTCCCCAGCCTGCGCATCAGCGGCTCATACTGTCCGCCGCTGAGCACCGCCCCCGGAATCCCATCAATGAATCCCTTAAAGGCAATGCCGTTATAGTACTTCAGATCGCCCGTCGCCGAAAAATCGATCAGCACCCGTTCGGAGATGCCGCTCTCCTCCAATTGATCAAGCACTTCGGAAAGCTCCTCCGCGGCATCCGCCGCACCGATTTCTCCGGCGATCTCCCGCAGCTCCGGCAGAACGGAAGCAGGCGATCCGTACAGCGAAATCAGCCGCAGAAGAGGTTCCGCGCTCTTCTCCTCCAGTCCGTTCTCCCGGCAGAGGTTCAGAATGCCGTGCCGGTTTTTTTCCGTCGTGCATGCCAGAAGCGCCTTCCGGATTCCCTTCTCCTCCGAAACACGGTTTACCGCCGCGCTCAGCACATCCAGCTGGCTGATCTCCAGCACATAACGCTCAGAGCAAAGTGCCAGGCTCTCTCCCGCCAGCGCGAGCACCTCCGCCAGGCAGGCCTCATCCACGGGACCCATGCATTCCACGCCGACCTGCGTCATCTCCCGGAACCCGCTTTCCTGATCCGGAGCCCGGTATACGTTTTCATGGTAGTACAGCTTCCGCAGTGCGTCCGGTACATCCCGCCCGTTCTTTACAATGGACAGCGTCACGTCCGGCTTCATGGCCATCAGCCGCCCATTGGTGTCCGTAAAGGTAATCACGCCGTCCGAAAACAGGAAATCCTTGTTCCTGCTGTACAGATCGTATTCCTCAAACTTGCTCATTCGATAGCGCCTGTATCCGTGTCGATGGTAGAGCTCCCTCAGCCGGAATCCGATTCGTTCCTGAGCATCCATGACCTGATCCTCAATGATCATAAAACCCCTCCTGCTTCGCAATACTTTGCCATGCTAACACTTTACTACGCTAAAGTCAAGGCTTTTTTTCTGTTTTTCAGACAGGTCCCATATTCATAAAGAAGCATAGCCGCATTCCTGCGGCTATGCCCCCAAATGAGACCGTTCCGTCTCTTACTCCTCGTCGTCATCCTCAATCTTCGCATTCGCGATGATCTTCTGCGCTTCCGTCTGCGGCACTTCCTCGTACCGCTCAAACCGCATGGTGAAGGAGCCCCTCGCCTGGGTCATGCTGCGAAGATCCGTGGCGTATTTGAACATCTCCGCCAGCGGCGCTTCCGCTTCCAGCAGCTGCATGCCGTTCACCTGGTTCATGCCCATGATCCGGCCGCGGCGCTTGTTCATGTCGCCCATGATGTCGCCCATGTATTCGTTCGGCACCGTCACCTCGACGTGCATGATCGGCTCCAGCAGCACCGGGCTCGCATCCATACAGCCCTTCTTGTAGGCAATCCGGGCCGCGGTCTTGAAGGCCATTTCGGAAGAGTCCACCGGGTGATAGGAACCGTCATACAGCTTCGCCCGCAGATGCACCATCGGGTAGCCGGCCAGCACGCCCTTCACCAGATTCTCCCGCAGTCCCTTTTCAACGCTGGGGATGAAGTTTCTCGGCACCACGCCGCCGACGACCGCGTCCACGAATTCGAAGTCCGCGTCGCTGTCCGTAATCGGGCTGAACTCGATCCACACATCGCCGAACTGACCATGGCCGCCGGTCTGCTTCTTGTGGCGTCCCTGCACCTTGACCGTCTTCCGGATAGTTTCACGGTACGGAATCTTGGGATCCTGCAGCACGGCGTTGGCACCGAACTTGGAAGCCAGCTTGTTCTTGATCACATCCAGATGCATTTCGCCCTGGCCGCTCAGCTCGGTTTCCGTCGTTTCGGGGTTCTTCGAGATGCGGATGGAGGGATCCTCCTCTGCCAGCCGGTTCAGGCCGCTGAACACCTTGTCTTCCTCACCCTGCTTGGCGGCGAATACAGCCTTGCTGATGCAGGGTTCCGGGAACTCGATCGTCGGATAGATGATGGGGTTGTTCGGGTCGCACAGCGTGTCGCCCGTGGAGGTCAGCTGCAGCTTCGCCAGGGCGCCGATATCGCCCGCGTGAAGCTTGTCCACGTTCGTCTGCTTGTTGCCGCGCAGGGAGAACATGCCGCCGGCCTTTTCGTTCTTTTCCTTGTTCGCGTTGTAAAGCGTCGTGGAGCTGGTCAGCATGCCGGAGAAAATCCGGAACAGGCTCAGCTTGCCTACGAACGGGTCAGCGATGGTCTTGAACACCAGCGCGGAGAAGGGCTCCTCGTCCTTGCACACGCGGCTGATTTCCTCACCGGTCTTGGGGTTCTTGCCCTTCTGCTCCAGACCCTCATGGGCCGGGCTGGGCAGATACTTCGCCATCAGATCCATCGTCCGCGCAATACCCACGCCCGTCAGCGCGGAGCACGCCACGACCGGCACGATGCTGCCGTCCTTCATGCCCTTGCGGAAGCCCTGCATAACTTCATCATAGGTCAGCTCTTCGCCTTCCAGGTACTTCATCATCAGGTCGTCGTCCGCGGCAGCCGCCTGCTCGGTCAGATATTCGAAGGCTTCGTTCACTTCCGCCTCGAGCTCCGCAGGCATCGGCACCTCAACGCTCTTCTTGTAGGCGCCTTCATAGGCCTTCTTCTCCAGCACGTTCACCACGCCGCGGAAGGAAGCGCCCTCGCCCAGAGGCAGCAGAATCGGCACGACGCTGGAGCCGTATTTTTCGCGCAGCTGCGCGGTCACCTTTTCAAAGTTCGCGTGCTCGCGATCCATCTGGTTCACGATGAACATCCGGCCCAGATGATGCTTTCCGGCGTTGTCCCACGCTTTTTCTGCGCCAACGCTCAGGCCGTTCACGCCGCCCACAACAATCACGGCTGTCTCGATCACCCGCAGCGGCCCCATCTGCTCGCCAATGAAGTCAAAGTATCCGGGAACATCGATGACATTAATCACCTTGCCGCCCCACGGCACGGGCGCATAGCTCGCGCTGATGGAAAAGCCACGCTTTTTCTCTTCGGGATCAAAGTCGGACACGGTGCTTCCGTCTTCCACCTTGCCCTGGCGGTCAATCATGCCGGCAGCGAAGAGCATTGCCTCGGTCAGCGTGGTTTTGCCTTCGCTGCCATGCCCCATGAGGGCAATGTTCCGGATGTTGGAAGTAGTGAATTCAGCCATGATATTCTCCTCCTCTATGTAGTTCAAAAAGTAACCAATTTGGCCTCTGATCATTCAAAACCAGATGTGTCAGAGTTCGCACCATTTGTTACTATACCATAGGATACCCAAAAAAGAAAGCTATTTTTCTCCCTTTTTTTGCATCCCGACGCCATTCTCCAGATCTTCCCGCGTCTTTTCAGCCGTTGTGATCCCGGCACAGCAGCACCAGCGCGATTCCCGCCCCCAGCAGCAGCACGCACAATCCCGCGATCATCAGCAGATCCGTGGGATTGGTCGGCAGGGGGTGCGTCAGCTCCAGAAATTCCATCGTCCGGGTCTGCATCTGCGCCTGGGTTTCCATGATGCCGCCCATGATATACAGGGAAACGTCCTCCGCATCGACGGTCTCCTCCATACCGTCCAGCTGCCTGTGCACGCTTTCCGCCCGCGCCAGGCAGTACCGCGCCAGCGTCTCCTGGGCCTGTTCAATGCGCTCCATATCGAAAAAGCGGGTGGGATCCTCCCGGGCCTCCGGAAGAATCATTTCCCGGATCTGCCTGATTTTCTCCTCCAGCCAGCCGCTGTCGACGACCTCCGCCATCATTCTTCTCCACACGGCGTGGTAGTCTTCCCGACTCTCTTCATTTTCAGCAATCCATCCGATCAGTGGCCGCTCGGCCGGATCCTCCCCGGTCACGAGCGCGTCGATGGAGGCGTTGATCAGCTCCTGCGCCATCTCCCTCTCCACCATGCCGCCAAAGGCCAGGTTATAGTCCCAGGGAATCATATGCAGCCGCCCGGCCTCCTCGCACAGATAATAGTTGTGCGGCATCTGGCCTGTGTAGCTGTCGTCGTTTCCCAGAAAGGAATGCACCGCCAGAAATCGCATGATTTCGTCCGGATCCATGGCTTCCTCCCGGTGCTCCCCGCTCGAGAGGTTGCGCAGCGCGTGAATCAGGCGCGTGATGTCCGCTCTTCCCAGCCGGCTCCGGGTCTGATAGATCAGATTTGGATACAGCCGGGGGCTTTCTCCGAGGTATTTCAGCTTCAGATCGTCTCCAAAGCCCATCACGTTCTCCACCCGCCCGAAGGCGATGGCATTCGCGTCCAGCAGTCCTCCCTCAAAGATGCCTGCCATGTCAGGCTCTCCCGCAGGGCTTCCCAGCATCGGAAGCGTCCCGCTGTTCAGGGCGTTGATATTCACATCCGGCTTATAGATTCGCCCCGTAAACCAGCCCACCCGGTTCAGGAAGGAGGTGTCAATTCCCTCCACGCCCAGATACAGCCCCAGGGGGCTGCCGTTCACGCTCACCCGGACATAGCTGCACAGCGGCGCGGAGACGCCCATGCGCCGCATCATTTCAAAGCTGAGCATCTCCTTCATCAGCGTCGCATCCTGCATCAGGTTGTTGAGGTTCAGCTTGTCCAGCCCCTGATACAGCTGTCCCCGAATGAATTTGTCAAATTCAATCTTGAGAGAAAAACGCTCCGTATCCATCAGCGCGACCGTAGCCAGCGAGGTATTTCCCTTGGCCCGGATTCCCACGTTCCGGACCAGCGTACCATCCACCTCAACCTGGCAGGGAATGTATGTTTCCTCCAGCGCGTGATTCTTCAGCCATTCCCAGCGCGACGTCCGGATGTCGATCGTGTGCACCCGGGAAGAATCAAAAAGCGACTCCGCATAGCTGCCGCTGTATCGGGCACTGCCCCCGCCGCTCCTGTCCTCCGACGTCTTCGGATCGTCCGCTGCCTCCCCGGCCAGTGCGAGCCCGCAGCAGCTCAGCAGCAGCGAGGCGGTCAGTACCAGTGTCACAGCAGCCCGGAGCCGGATTCTTCTCGAATCCATCTTTCTCCTCTTCCGGCTGCTCATTTCACCGTATCCCCGTTGTAGCTGACCAGCGCCGCGTTCTGAATCTGATCCATCTGCGTCAGTCCGGTCAGGAACCGCGTGTTGTTGTCCCGCAGCAGCACCTCATAGGTGGTCTCGATCATGCCCGCCTGCGCGCTCTTGCTCTTCACGACCGCCTTTTTTACGTGCCTGGTAATGTATTCCTCCGCCGTCCGTTCTCCCTGTGCGTCCGTGCACGTGACCATCAGCATATAGGGCATTTCCCCGCTTTTGCGGTTGCAGAACAGGATCAGCACCAGCCCGATCACCAGGCTCCCGATCACAGCCATCGGAATCATCCCCGCCGCGATCACGATGCCGCCCGTAATCGCCCAGAACAGGAAGGCGATATCCATCGGCTCCTTGATCGCCGAGCGGAACCGCACAATGGACAGCGCTCCCACCATGCCCAGAGAAAGCAGCGCGCTGGAGGTCACCGTCAGAATCGCCATGGTCGTGATCATCGTCATGGCAATCAGACTCCCCCCGAAGCTTCTGGACAGCATCACGCCGCTGTACGTCTTCCGGTACACCAGATAGATGAACAGGCCCAGCAGCAGGGACAGCCCCAGGGCCAGCAGTCCGTCCGGCAGTGAAATCGCCGTGCTGTTATCAAACAGGGAAAACCGGAACAGATCCTCAAATGTCGTCATGCGATTTGTTCTCCTCCCATTTTATTCCCAGCTTCTGGAAGCCACATACTTGGAATACGCTGAGGGCCATTTCCCCTTCAGCGTCACCGCTCTGCGTATGGCTGCCGGCAGATACTCTCCCCATTTGATTTCCAGCACGATCCCGGGCTCCTCCCGGGGCGGAACCAGCACCGGAAGGCTCTCCAGTCCATTCGCGCGTCCCACCCGGATTCGCCGGTCCATCGTCACCCGAACCTCACCCGGGCCAAAGGTATAGGCCATGCGGTCATAGCTGACCGCCGAGCGGATCCGCAGCATCCTGGTTCGCCAGGCGCCATAGAAGCGCCGCAGCAGCTCCCGCTCATCCGTCTTCATCCAGTCCATATCGCCCCGCCGCAGGCGTGCCGTTTCTTCCGGCGTCAGCATTTCCCTTTCCTTGCCCCGAAGCAAACCGTCCTTGGTCTTCCGCTCCAGCATGACCCATTCCGGCTTCTCCTGGTAATATCTGAGACGGTATTTCTCCTGTCTGCCCACGCCAGCCATCGCGTTCTGCAGCGCCGTATCCCAGGGATCATCGAAATAGAGGCTGTGCACCCGGTACCATCCATCCGGATCCGCATACGGATCCGGTGAAGCCAGCGCGGACAGGTTGATCCGGATGGCCTGCGCCTCCGGAACCGAAATCAGGTATTTGACCTCCTGCCGCGTCTCCATCCTCCGCCTCCCGCCTCTATGCTTTTCCGCTTCTCATCTTGCCTGCAGGGTATCACAGTTTCTGCCTCTTTGCAACTGTCAACCTTGATAAAAAAGAGCCGGTGCAAAGCACCGGCCCGGATCGGAAAGATTAGTCGAAGCAATCGCCTACATGGTTGATCATGACCTCGACACCCAGAGGCGTTTCATATTCATCAAACACATACAGAATATCACCGGGCACCTTCGGCTTTTCTACCTCGTCCGCCAGTTCAGGCCTGTGCCACAGGGCGTTGGTGAAAACCGCGTTGTTGCCGTTCTGCGCAACATCGGTCAGCACATAATCCATCACAGATTCCTCATGCCAGGTGTAATGGATTGGTGTTCCGTCCGCTTTCTCTGCAGGCAGATTGTAGATCGTGGCGCTCCAGCCGTTTCCCTCGCTCAGCAGAACGCTCTGTCCGTCGGAAAGTATCATCCGAACGCTTGCGGGACGCAGCCCGGCCGCGTTGTTGTTATCCTCCCAGACTTTGAACACCGACGCGCTGGTCTGCGGAATTTCCGGTTCCGGCGTGGGTGTTGGTTCCTCCATGGGTATAGGCGTCGGGACCGGCGTCGGAGTCGGCGTAGGTGTCGGTTCCTCGGTCGGCTCCTCTTCCTTTTCATCAAACAGGAACTGCTTGGTAATGACCAGCTTGCCGGTCTTCTTGTAGGTGTTCGTCAGCACGAAGCCATTTTTCGCGTCGCCGCTCAGCTCGCTTTCATAGTCCTCCGGAATCTCCGCCTCGGAAACCGAGTAGACGATTTCCTTCTGCTCGCCCGTCAGGCCGCTTTCATTATGATTCTTCGGCAAATCTTTCCAGGTGTAGCTCCAGCCATTGCCAGGATTCAGCGTCACGGTTCCCACCGCTTCGCCGTCCGCCAGCAGCGTCACAGAGATGCTCTCCGGCCGCTTCTCCGCAGCATTCTCCTGATCCTCCCACACCTTGGTCACGCTGACCTGCGTCTTCTCCGGCTCCTTCTCGTTGGTCAGCGTCGTTACGATGTAAAACCCTCCATATATAATTGAATCATCTGATCGGTACAGATATGTATGCAGTCACATAGACAATTTTATTGTAATGTGTTGAACCTGTTTTGTAAAGAGAAA
>CAMNCR010000031.1 GCA_946534455.1 uncultured Clostridia bacterium
TTTTTTCGAGAGGATCAGGACAGGTAGATGCCGGGGAAAATCATGTTGACACCCAGCACCGTGGCGCCGAAGTCATTCATCAGGCGCTGCTGAGGAATGCTGCGGCTCATAATCCGGGTGGTGATCCGGGTGACGCCTTCCGCGGCCATGATGGCCATCATGCGGTGGAGAAGCGCCTTTCCCATGCCCTGCTGCCGGCTGGAGGGCTCGATATAGATGGCAACCAGTTCGCAGTCGCTGCCCTGGCCGGCCATGATGGTTTCCCCGATCAGCATGGCGTTCCGGTACAGCCCCAGGGTCATAAAATGCGGCATGCGCTGGAGTGAATTCAGATAGTTCAGATCCACAAAGGTGATATCGTTCATCTGAAGACGGTAGATGAGCTGATTCTGCTCATCCCAGGTATTGAGGGGCGTGGGAGCGACCGTGCAGCTCATGGGAATCCGACCGTCCCCAAAGGGAATGGCAAGCTGAAGAATATCATCGGTCTCATCACAGTCAAAGCCGTTATGGACATAGAAGTCCTTCATCTGAGTGTCCGCCGGGGAGAGGCTGGTATAGAGACGGCAGCGCAGCTGCGGATTGACCGTCTGAAGCACCTGCGCCCTCGCTACCACAGCTCCGAACAGCAGATAGCGGGAGGAGGCATCTCCCTCCAGAGAAAAGTACAGATTGACAGGGCAGTCAGGATACAGACCGGGCTGCAGCTGATAGAGAATATAGGCATATCCCGTCTGCGTTCCCAGATCGTCCACTGCATAAAAAACATCTTCAGGATTCAGACCGTTCACGGGCTCCTGGGGATGAACGATGGTCATGAAAAAGCTCCCTTCCGGCTGCATACAGCTGCGCTATTATATCGACTTTTGGATGGAATGTCAAAAAGCTTGCCAATGTGGGGGAATGCTGGTAAAATATCGTTGTTTTCGTGTGAACTAAGCAAGGAGGAATCACCAAAATGGCACAGCATCCAACGTTTGTCATTACGATGCAGGACGGGCGCGAAATGAAGGGCGAGCTCTATCCCGAGATTGCGCCGCAGTCTGTTGGCAATTTTGTGGCGCTGGCGAACAGCGGCTTCTATGATGGCCTGATTTTTCATCGCGTCATCCCCGGATTCATGATTCAGGGCGGCGATCCCAAAGGAATGGGCTACGGAGGCCCCGGCTACAGCATTAAGGGAGAGTTCGCGGCCAATGGGGTGAATAATCCGATCAAACATACCTACGGCGTGCTGAGCATGGCCAGAAGCATGATGCCCGACTCCGCGGGAAGTCAGTTTTTTATCATGACCAGTGACAGCCCGCACCTGGACGGACAATACGCGGCCTTCGGAAAGGTGCTGGAGGGCATGGAGGTGGCGGACGAGATTGTCAACACGCCCCGGGACCGGTCAGACAAGCCGCTGGAGCCACAGGTCATGGCCTCCATTCGGGTGGATACCTTCGGTGAAGTGTACCCCTTTGAACAGATCTGAAGCATGGGCGCAGGGAGGAAGTCCTCTCTGCGTTTTTTCTGAGGGAACAATCATGGAAAAGCAGAAAATGACGGTGAATGTGGCAGGCCGGCCGTATACCCTGGTTTCCTCCGACCCGCCGGAGCATGTGCGCAGGGTTGCGGCCTATGTGGATCGCAGGCTGAGTGAGACGGCGGCGGTGACCAATCTGCCCTCGGCTCAGACGGCGGTGCTGACCTGCTTCAATCTGGCGGACGAGCTGATGAAGGCGCAGGATGAAAACCTTGTGCTGCGCAGGCAGCTGGCCTGCGCGCAGCTGCAGGAAGAGAGCGGGGAGACGAGGGCGTGATGCCGCAGGGAAAAAGCATGGAGAATCTTGCACCCGTGGGAAGCTGGGATGCATTGCTTCGGGCGGATGCAGGCGGCGCGGATGCTGTTTATCTTGGGTATAGGCTTTTCAGCGCACGGGCCGGCGCAGCCAATTTTGACCGGGAAATGCTGCGCGAAGCCATTCGCTATGCGCATCTTCGGGAAATGCGGGTCCATGTGACGCTGAACACGCTGATCAAGGACAACGAACTGGAAGCGGTTCGGGAGGAGCTGGCTCTGCTGCGGGAGCTGAAGGCTGACGCGGTGCTGGTCCAGGATCTGGGCGTGCTTCGCATCTGCCAGAGGGAGTTCCCGGAGCTGACCGTGCATGCCAGCACGCAGATGGCCATTCACAACGCAACGGGAGTCCGGTGGTGCGGCCGGCAGGGAATTGCCCGGGTTGTTCTGGCCCGGGAATGCACGCTGGCCGAAATCCGTCGGTGCTGCAGGGAAAATGTGGAGATTGAGGTCTTTGTTCACGGAGCGCAATGCGTGAGCGCCAGCGGACTGTGCCTGTTTTCCAGCATGGCGGGCGATCGGAGCGGCAACCGGGGAAGGTGTGCACAGCCCTGCAGAATGACCTATCTCTACGAGGGACGGAAAGGCGCGTGGCTGAGTCCCCGGGATCTCTGCCTGCGCAACGACCTGGAGGCTCTGCGGGAAGCAGGGGTGACCTCCGTCAAGCTGGAAGGGCGGCTGAAGAGGCCCGAATATACGGCGGTTGTGACATCCAGCTATCGACACGGGCTGGATGCGCTGGACAGCGGAATGCCCCGGGCTGCGGATTCCCGGGAAATGGAAGGCCTGCTGCAGATTTTTAACCGGGGCGGCATGATGCGGGGCGCTGCCTTCGGGACAGAGGACGCAGGCATGATCGAGCCGGAGCGCGTGAACCATCAGGGCCTGGAAATCGGGCGGGTGGAGGAGGCTTCGGGCAGAATGGCCCGGGTACGCCTGAGCCGGACGCTTCACGATGGAGACGGTCTGCTGATCCGACGGGACGGGACGGACTATGAAATGATTTATGCCGGGCCTGACCGGGAGGCGGGAGAGGCTGGCATGGTCCGGCTGCGGCCGGACAGCCGGGTCAGAGCCGGAGACCTGGTTTACCGGCTGACGGATGCGCACCAGATGGCATGGGCTGCCTCGCTTCCGACAAGACGGATTCCGGTGAAGGGGGAAATCACAGCGATTCCCGGAATGCCGCTGATGATGCGCGTGACGGACGGCGTGGTATCCGCGAAGGTCGAGGGGGAAAAGGTCGAGAAGGCCAGGAGCCATGCTGCGTCTGCCGAGGAGCTGTCCAGGCTGGCTTCCAGGACGGGAGATACGCCCTTTGATATGACTGAGCTGGCGGTGCAGACAGAGGATGCCTTTGTGCCCGTCTCTCAGATGAACGCGATCCGGAGAGCCGCGCTTTCCCTGC
>CAMNCR010000032.1 GCA_946534455.1 uncultured Clostridia bacterium
TCCAAGCCTGAGTTCATCTTTACCAAATGGGGAGTTGGTTACTATTTCACAGATCAGGACTAAGATTTCCTTCTGGGCCAGCATTAGGGGTAAAATCCTGCTGGCCTTTTTTGTCATTGTGGTGGCAACCTTCGGCGTGGCCGCGACGAATCTGACCGGCCTGATCAGCGAATATCTGTTTGACCAGCGCGCCAGGGAGGACGGGCTGCTGACCGAGCGGATCGCGTCGCTGGTGACTCCGGCGTACGAAAGCTCGAACGCGGAAGAGGTGATCCGCCTGCTGGAGGAAAACGCGGACAGCATGGGCGGCCGGCTGATGGTGCTGGATCTGGACGGCAAGGTGCAGTACGATACCTTTGACCGGCTGCCGGGTCAGCGGCTGAAGCTGGCCGAGGTGCTGGAAATCCTGACCGGGGGCGCGAAGGAGGCCTACGGCATGTACGCCCCGGGGCGCCCGGTGGTGGAGGACATGAGCGGCGAGAAGGACGCGGACTACGTGGCCTACAGCACGCGGGAGATGATCGGCGCCCAGGGAAACCGCCTGGGCGTGATGCTGTTCGTCAGCCGGGTGCAGCGGGTGGTGGACTCGCTGGCGGAGTTCCGGCTGCAGCTGGTCAGCGTGTTCGGCGTGATTCTGCTGGCGGCGCTGATTCTGGCGCTGGTGCTCAGCCAGGTGCTGACCAAGCCGATCACGGATCTGAGCCGGACGATGAGAAAGATGGGCCAGGGCGACCTGAGCGTCCGCGCGACGGTGCGCGGCAGCGGAGAGCTGCGGGAGCTGGCGGAGAACTACAATATCATGGCGGCCCAGCTGGAAAGCCTGGACAAGACCCGGAACCAGTTTGTGTCCAATGCCAGCCACGAGCTGAAAACCCCCCTGGCCACGATGAAGGTCATGCTGGAATCCCTGATCTATCAGCCGGAAATGCCGCAGGAGCTGCGGCAGGAGTTCATGCAGGATCTGAACCATGAAATTGACCGGCTGACGGGCATCATCACGGACCTGCTGACCCTGACCCGGCTGGACAGCGGCGAGGGCAAGGCGAAGCGGGACGAGGTGGACATGTCCGCCCTGACGCGGGACAGCGTCCGGCCGCTGCAGACCATCGCGGAAAAAAGAAAGCAGACGCTGGAGACCCGGATCCAGCCGAATATCCGGATCCTGGGCGACAGCATCAAGCTGAATCAGATTCTGTACAACCTGACGGACAACGCCATCAAATACACCCCCGACGGCGGGCATATCCTGGTCGTGCTGGAGCAGCAGGGCGGGGATGTGGTGTGGCGCGTGCGGGACAACGGCGTCGGCATTCCCCCGGAGGATCTGGACCACATCTTCGACCGTTTCTATCGGGTGGATAAGGCCAGAAGCCGGGAAACCGGCGGCACGGGCCTGGGCCTGAGCATCGTGCGCCAGCTGGTCAAGCTGGAGGGCGGCTCGATTTCCGTTCAGAGCACGCTGGGACAGGGCTCGGAGTTCACCGTGGTATTCCCGCAGGGAGGTGACGTGGGATGATCAGAAGAGGCATCGGCTGCCTGCTGGCGCTCAGCCTGCTGCTGAGCCTGACGGGCTGCGTGCAGATCACCAAGGAAAGCAATCCGGATCTGGCGACGCTGCCGCCCGCGTCGGTGGACTACCACGTGCCGGACGGGGACGAAACCATCGGAAGCGCCCAGTACCGGGTGCTCTATGTGCAGGATGCCAATGAGCTGCACCTGACCCCGCGCATGGCGCGGACGGAGCCGGGCGAGCTGTGCGAGGTGGCGGAGGCGCTGGCCCTGCGCCAGCTGGAGGCGGAGAATCAGCGCCGGACGGAGCAGAACGCGGAAAGCCGCCCGCTGACGCTCTACGGCGACCGCCCGCTGGAGATCAGCGGCGGCATCTGCACGGTGAATCTGGGCTCCTCCGCGCTGCAGATGGCGCCCAGCGATTTTTACAAGTTCTGCGTGACCCTGACGACGACCCTGTGCGACCTGGATGAAATCTCCTTTGTGAACGTGCTGGTGGCGGACCAGAGCGTGGGGCTGGATATCACGGGCAGCCTGGCCATGGGCAGCCTGACGGCGCATCCCAATGAAAACCTGCCGGTGCTCTGGGAGCAGATGGAGGCCAAGCGGACGCCCCTGGGGGAGGAGCTGGCCAACACGCCCCTGAACGCCATGGCGACCCTGTATTATCCCCTGCAGGAGGGGAGGGGGATGGCCTGCGAGGGGCGCATCCTGACCTTTGAGGGGCAGACGCCGCAGCAGCTGGCGACGGGACTGCTGCAGGAGCTGGACGAAACGCTCATCGAGCGGGGCCGGCCCCAGGTGACGCCCCTGCTGCTGCATGATCCGCTGGTGAGCGAGCTGGAGGACGGGGGACGTCTGATTACGCTCAGCTTCCAGGCCAACCTGGAGGAAAGGCTGGAGGAGGCGAACCTGGATCTCGCCTGCACGGTGGCCGCCATGACCTATACGCTGACGACGTTCATCCCCGGGGTGGCGGCGGTGTGCGTGCGGATGGGCGAGCAGCCCATGACGGAGCTGCGCAGCATGCGCTTCGGCAGCATCTCCATCCTGGGCGGGCTGGTCCGGCGGGAGCTGTTCCGGGACTATCTGATGGGCAGCACCATCGTCTATCTGCGGCGGGGCGACCGGCTGACCCCCTGCGAGCATACGCTGTTCTGGCATCACGCGGACCGGTGCCGGGAGCAGCTGATCTCCCTGATGGAGGGGCCGACGCTGGAGGAGCAGGAAATGGGCATCCTGGCGACGCTGCCCGCCGGGCTGCAGGAGGAGGATATTCTCGGCATCGCCGCCGAGGGGGAGACGCTGCTGGTGAACCTGAGCGACAATTTCCGGGAGGCCATCGAGCAGCAGGGCCCGGAGGCGGAGATGATGCTGTGCTACAGCATGGTCAACACGCTCTGCCGCAACACGGGGCTGCGCCGGATGTGTTTCTTCTTTGAAGGGGAGCAGGTGGAGCAGATCGCCGGCACGCTTTACTGGGCGGGAGAGTTTCTGTACAACCCGGCCCTCGACGAGCAGACGGTGTAGGGAACGAATTGTTCATATTGCGTTCATTTTCAGGCCAAAAAGAGGTTTTATAATGCCCTCGTAAACCGAAAGGAGGTCTACGAGATGAAAAGGAATTTCGGAAAGAAAGCATTGGGATATATCGCCCTGGCGCTGGCCTGTGTGATGGTTGGCACGGGCATCGGCATGGCGAACGTGAACGCGCAGGCGGAAACCGAAACCGTCGTGCTGACCTCGCCCTTTACGGAGGCCATCGCGAAGGTGCGGGACAGCGTGGTGGGCGTGTATAACTACCAGGTTGTCAACAACTACGACAACGGCTATGGCTACGGCAACGGCTACGGCTACTTCCCCTGGGGCTTCTTCGGATTCGGGGATTACGGCTACGGCAATGGAAACGGCTACGGAAACGGCAATGGCTACGGCAACGGCGGCAACTCCAAGGAGGTGCACGCGGCCAGCGGCTCCGGCGTGGTGATTGCGGAGGGCTATGTGCTGACCAACAACCACGTGGTGGAGGATGCGCACAGCCTGAAGATCGCCGTGGTGACCAGCGAGAACAGCGAACCGGATCTGTATGACGCGACGGTGGTTGCTTCCGACGCGGACAAGGACGTGGCGGTGCTGTATGCGCCGGATCTGAAGCTGGAGCCCGTGGAGCTGGGCGACAGCGACAGCCTGGTCATCGGCGACTGGAGCATTCTGATCGGCAATCCGCTGGGCTTTACCGGCTCCGTGAGCGCGGGCATCGTTTCCGCGCTGGATCGTGAAATCGAAAGCAGCGACAAGACGACGACGGACCGCTACGGCCGGGCGACCAGCGTGGTCAACAAGATGATTCAGACGGACGCGGCCATCAACTCCGGCATCAGCGGCGGCGGCATGTTCAACACCGCCGGACAGCTGGTCGGCATCCCGACCCTGAAGTACGCGGGCAGCCGCTACGGCAGCAACGCGCCGGTGGAAAGCATCGGTATGTGCATCCCGATCAACGAGGCGAAGCCCGTGATTGAGGAAGCTCTGAAGGCGGACGTGAACGCTCCGCAGACCGCGGAGAACGGCGAAAACACCGCGAACGCGCAGCAGGATTCCCAGATCCGCAACGACCTGGAGGGCAAGCCCCGGATGGGCCTGACCGTGACGGAGCTGAAGGTGCAGGATGGCGTGCTGCCCCGGGGCGCCTACGTGCTTGATGTCATGGAAGACGGCCCCGCGGGCGTCGGCGGCGTGCTGCCGGGCGACATCATTGTGGAGATCAACGGCACCGTGATCACCGGCGTGGAGGAAATGACGGGCATGATCGGCACCATGAAGTCCGGCGATGTGCTGAACGTGAAGGTGTTCCGCCCCAGCGAGGTGGAGGACGCGAAGAATGTCCGGATTTCCACCGAGGGAGACTACGTGGATCTGCAGGTGACCCTGGCGGTCGTGGATCCTGTGGCGCAGTAAAATGAGCACAGAAGAACAGTCAGACATAAAAAGGGGAGCGCAGCGTGAGGCTGCGCTCCCTTTTTTGAATGCCGGGATCAGTAACCGATGATCAGCCCGTGCCGCTCGGCATAGAAGCTGTCCAGGCCGCGGGTGGGCAGAATGTTGACCGCAACGCCGTGGAAGGCGCTGAGCAGCTGCTTTTTCAGCTCCTGCGCGGCTTCCGGATTCTGGCAGTGATTGATGAAGATTTCCTTGCCGGCGACGCCGGTTTTTTTGATTTCCTCCACGAGGAAGCGGATCATGCTCCGGGTGCCCCGGGCCTTGCCGCGGATGGCAATTTCTCCCTCGTCCGTTCCCACGCCGATGCCCCAGAAGCCCAGGTGACCGGCGATGAAGCCGATCAGGCGGCTGACCCGGCCGGCCTTGATCAGGTTATGATAGGAGGACAGGGCAAAAATGGTGTGCGTCTTCTCGGCAACCTGATGGAGCGCGTCCACGACCTCCTGAAAGGCCTTGCCTGCCTCGATCATCTCGCAGGCGCGGCGGATGAGAATCACGGTTTCCGCGCCGGTGGCGCGGGTGTCAATCACGGCGATCTCCTTCTCCGGCTCCTCCTCCAGCACCATGGCGCGGGCCGCGCAGGCGCTGTTATAGCTGCCGGAAAGGGCGCTGGAGATGGTGAAGGCCAGCACGGGGCCCGGGGCGGAGAAATAGCCCACCCAGTCCTCCGGGCTGGGGCAGGCGGTCTGCGCTGCCTCCTGATGGTTTTCGTTCGCGGTCAGCATCTCCTCGACGGAGATATCCGCGGTGTCAATATATTCCTCGTGACCGATTCGAATGGAGAAAGGCACAGTCTGAAAATCATACTGCTGGCTCGGCTCCAGGGTGAACAGGTCACAGCTGCTGTCAGCTACCAGATGCCACATGATGATCCTCTCCCTTCTTTCCCGCTATTGTACACTCTTTCGGGCCGAAAAGCAAATTATGGTCAGGACGGATCTTGCCAGGGAACGCAGGGTGCAGGTATAATGAAATTTGTACCGACTGAAATGGAGGAAGGAAAATTGACACAGGATTATCGCGCAATCGTATCCCAGCTGGACCAGATCTCGACGGAGCAGGCGCTGACCCGCAGCCATTCCTGTCCGCCGCCGGACCGCCGGGCCGTGGTGCGCGTGGTCAAGGCGCTGCAGGCGCTGCTGTTTCCGCTGTGCTTCCGGAGGGAAGAGGCGGAAATGTCCGACGTGGCGCTGCTGGAGAGCACGATGATCCTGCTGCGGGAGCAGGCGGTGCTGTCGATGCGCTTTGCGGGAGAGCAGGCGGGGGAGGAGCAGGCGGAGGAGCTGGTGTACGCCTTTGCCCAGCGCCTGCCCGGGATCAAGCGCCTGCTGCTGCTGGACATGGAAGCCCTGTACGAGGGCGATCCCGCGGCCAGCCGCCGGGAGGAGGTCATGATCTGCTATCCCGGGTTCTATGCCATTTCGATTTACCGCCTGGCGCATGAGCTCTATCTGCTGCGCTGTCCCCTCATTCCCCGGATCATGACGGAGTTTGCCCATGAGAAAACCGGGATCGATATTCATCCCGGGGCCACCATCGGCGAATATTTCTTCATTGATCACGGAACCGGCATCGTCATCGGCGAAACGACGGTCATCGGCCACCATGTCAAGCTCTATCAGGGCGTGACGCTGGGCGCCAAGAGCTTCAAGCTGGATGAGAACGGGCATCCGGTGAAGAAGATCAAGCGGCATCCCAACATCGGAAACGATGTGGTCATCTACGCCAACGCCACCATCCTGGGCGGCGAAACGAACATCGGCGATCACAGCGTGATCGGCGGAAACAGCTGGCTGACCCACTCCGTGCCGGCCGGGAGCACGGTGGCCTACACCGCCCCGGAAAATCGGAAGCATCCGGAGGATGAGCTGGCATGAAGAACAGAAGCCTGCGGGGAAGCCTGCTGCTGACCCTGGGATCGATGATCTGGGGCGCGGCCTTCGTGGCCCAGCGAATGGGCATGGATCATATGGGCCCCTTCACCTTTACGGGGATCCGCATGCTGCTGGCGGCGGTGATGATGCTGCCGGTGATCGCGGTTTCGGACGGGATCAGAAGGAAGAGGGGAGAGCCCGGCGGCGGCCGCCGCGGGCAGTGGAAGGCCGGGCTGATCTGCGGGCTGTTCCTGTTCGTGGCCACGTCGCTGCAGCAGGTGGGCCTGGTGTACACCTCCGCGGGCAAGGCGGGCTTCATTACGGCGCTGTATGTGGTGCTGGTGCCGGTGGCGGCCTGGCTGCTGGGACGGCAGTCCCCGGGCAGGCTGGTCTGGATCAGCGTGGCGGCGGCCGTGACGGCGCTGTATCTGCTGTGCATGCCCTCGGAGGCCTTCGAAATCCAGCTGGGCGACGCGCTGGTGCTGGGCTGCGCCCTGTGCTTTACGGGCCAGATCCTGGCGGTGGATCATTACGCGGGTTCGGTGGACGGGGTCCGGCTCAGCTGCATGGAGTTCCTGGTGACCGGCGGAATCGCGATGGTCATTGCGCTGTGCACGGAGACCATCACGGCGGAGGGGATCCGCGAGGCGCTGATTCCCATTCTGTATACGGGCATCATGTCCAGCGCGGTGGGATATACGCTGCAGAT
>CAMNCR010000033.1 GCA_946534455.1 uncultured Clostridia bacterium
TCGTCCGCCTTGAACATGGCCGCGGGCCGCCGGTATCCGCGGCGAAGCAGCTCCTGCGCCGCCTGGCGGCCTCCGCCGAAATCGTCCATCGCGACCCGCGGAATCGACGGCAGCTCGCGATAATATCCGTTGAGAAAAACCACGGGAATGTTCCGCTCCGCGAAGCGGCGGTAGCAGTCCGCGTTCGGCGTTTTCTCCCCCGTGCGGCAGCCCTCGGCGATCAGCCCGTCGATCTGCCCCTCCATCATCCGCTCCAGCAGCGCCCGCTCCACGGCGGGATCGTTCCGCGTCGCGCTCAGCGTCATCACGGCGCCGCGCTCGCTGATCACCCGCTCGATGCCGCTGATGATCTCCGGGGAGATATAGTCCGTAATATAGCCCGTCAGCACGCAGATCCGAGGCAGCCCCTGCCGGCGCCGGGGTCCGTGGCGCACATAGGTGCCGCTGCCCCGTCTGCGCTCCACCAGGCCGTCGTCCTCCAGCAGCGCGATGGCCTGCCGGATCGTCTGCCGGCTGACCTGAAAGCGCATGCGCAGAATCTCCTCCGTGCACAGGGTATCTCCGTCCCGGAAGGAACCCTCCACAATTTCGCGCCGCAGCGAATCCGCCACCTGCAGGTACTTGGGTTTCTCTGCCATACGCTTCACGCTCCTTTCCGAGGCAGGTTGTGCCTATTCTATCAGACAAACCCTGTTTTTTCAATATGCGGGCTGAATTGTACGCACAAGTTCTGATACATCCACCGGCATCACCGGATAGACGCGTGTATCCCGCAGCGCCACCAGCCACATTTCCTTCACGCGCTCTCCGGTGATCCGCTCCACCGCGGTCCGGTACCAGTTCATCTGCAGCGCGTGCCTGGGCACAAAGGTTTCCTGCCGGGTATCCCGATCCGTCTTGTAATCCAGCAGCACCCATCCGTCCGCTTCCCGGAAGGCCGCGTCGATGATGCCCTGCACCAGGGTGGGCTGATCCGGGGACAGCCGCAGGGTGAAGGGCCATTCCCGGTATACCCCCTCCGCGGCGATCAGGCGCTGTCCCAGCGGCGAGCGCAGGAAGGCGGCCGTCTGGGCCAGGCGGATGCGTCCCGCCTCCTCCCGGGTCATGATTTTTTCCCGGAGCAGGCTGTCCAGCTGGGCCCGCAGCTCTCCCTCCGGATCCGTCTCTCCCCGCAGGCGCTCCAGGTCGATCAGCCGCAGAAACCGGTGCGCCGCGGTGCCGATCTCGGCCGGCGCCGGCTTTTCCTCCTCCAGGAACGCCGGCCGGCGGGGCAGCTCGCCCAGGCGGAAGGTGGAAATCACCGTTTCCGGCTGCCGCTTGGTCTCCACCGTTTCCTCCTCCTCCGGCAGCTGATCCTCCATCGTGCGCACCAGCGTGGTCACGCTGGTCTTCAGCGGGGCCCGTCTGCGCGCCTCCGGCGTCCACAGGCCCTCCGGCGGGGCGTCCGGCGCCTGCGCCAGCACCTCCCGCAGCAGGGCTTCAAAGCGGTCTGCCCGCTTCTCCTCCATTTCTCCGACCCGGCCGGGCGCCCGCAGGGACAGCGTCCAGTCCCCGGCCCGCCGCGTCTCCCCCGCCTCCGGCTGTCCCGTCCGGGCCAGCACGGTGGGCATCAGCATATCCAGCATGGAGCGGGTGCTCCAGATGCGATGCAGCCGGCTGGGAGAGCGCCAGCGCTCCCAGTCCTTTTCCCCCGCCGCCCCCAGCAGAAACAGCCGGTTCTCCGCCCGGGTCATCGCCACGTACAGCAGCCGCGTGTCCTCCGCGATCGCGTTGCGGATGCTTCGCGCCTCGAAGGCCCGCCGGCCGTAGGTCTCCCGGCGGAGATGCGCCGGCCGGTCGATCATCGGCAGATACAGCCCCAGGGGCCTGCGGCCCCCCAGCTCCACCCGGAGGGGGCCCTCCGCCCTGCGCACGCGCAGGCTCTTATGCAGGTTCATCAGCAGCACGATCGGGAATTCCAGCCCCTTGGAGCCGTGCATCGTCATGATCCGGGCCACATCCTCCCCGGGGCTCAGGGCGGAGGGAGCGTCCTCGGATTTCCGGTCCGTGATCTGAATCCGGCGTACCTCCGACAGAAAATCGGGCAGGCGCACCGCGCCCCGCGCCGCCAGATCCAGGGCCTTCTGATACAGCGCGTCCAGATTCGCCTGGCGCAGGGCGCCGTCCGGATAGGCGCCCCGGGACGCGTAGAAGCCCGTTTCCCGCATCAGCCGCCAGATGAAGTCCGCCGCCGTCGTCTCCCGCGCCTCCTGCCGCCAGGCGCTCAGCCTTTCCCGTACGGCCCGGCAGCGCTGGTCGATCAGCTTCTCTCCCCGGTCCGCGCAGAAGCGGAAGGCCTCCCAGAAGGCGCCGTCCCGCTTCTCCAGCCGGATGTCCGCCAGCTCCCCGTCCGAAAAGGAGAAGGGCAGATTCTTCAGCGCGCCGTAGAGCTCCACGTCCGTCTGCTCGTTCTCAATGACCGTCAGCAGATCCAGAAAGAACGCGATTTCCGGCAGCCCGAAAAAGGAGCTGGGCCCGTCATAGCAGACCGGCACGTGCAGCCGGCGGAAGCAGTCCACCATCCGGGGCGCGTCATTGCGCGCGCTGCGCAGCAGGATGGCCATGTCCCGGAAATGCGCGCCCTCCCGGACCAGGCCCAGCATGATTTCCGCCGCTTCCCTGCACTGCGCCTCCAGCAGATCCGCCGCCTCCGCCTCCTCCCCGGCTTCCTCCGCTTCCCCGGCCGGCTCAGGCGCCTCCGCTCCCTCTCCGTCCCGGCTGACCAGCCGGACCTCCACGGGCCCGAATTCGCCCTCCCGGTTCGCCCGGAGCGCATCCTCCGGCGCATAGGCCAGCTCCGTGACCTCCTCCGCCATGCACTCGGCGAACACCGCGTTGACGCAGTCGATCACCGCCCGGCAGGAGCGATAGTTGTCCCGGAAGAAAATGCGCCGCGTGTCCGCCTCCTCCGCGTCGCTGAAGGCCCGCCGTTTCCGGTCAAAGAGCTCGGGCTCCGCGTGGCGGAAGCGGTAGATGCTCTGCTTGATATCGCCCACCATGAACAGCGTATGCCCCTCCGCCCGGAAGGACTGAATAATCGCGTCCTGGATGGCGCTGATGTCCTGCGTCTCATCCACATAGATCTCGGTATAGCGCTCCAGCAGCTCCCGGCGGATGTTTTCATCCCGGAGCAGCCCGTAGGTCAGCTGCTCCATGTCCGCGAAATCCACCGCTGCCCGTTCCTGCTTGGCCTCCCGGTATTTTTCATCCGTGGCCCGCAGCAGCACCCGCAGCCCCCGCAGCTCCTGCAGGATGCGCGCGTGCAGCGCCGCCTGGTCCGGATCCTCCAGGGCCCGGAGCTCCTTCGCCGCCTTCTCAAACAGGCTCTGGGCGCCCTTCAGCCGCTTCCGGAGCTCCTTCACCGCCTCGTAGACCTCCCGGGACTCCGGCGGGCAGCGGGTCACCCGCAGGCTGGCAAACCGCTCCTTCAGCGCCAGGAGAGATTCCGCCGTCGCCTCCTCCGGGCGCAGCGTCTCCAGCGCCGCCAGATCCTCCTCCAGCACCGGCACGCAGGCCTGCGGCAGCAGCGGATCCGCCAGCAGCGCGCGCTCCCGCTCCGCCAGCTCCTCCGCCTCCGTCAGATCCAGCCGCACCGCCTCCCGAACCTCCTGTGCCCAGGCCTCCCAGGGATGCTCCAGCAGCCCGTCCAGCCGTTCAAAGGGCTCCGGGATGCCCATCAGCGTATCGTGCAGCTTCCGCACCGCCGCCTGGGCCTCCTCCTGCCGCAGCGCCCGGAAAAGAATCCGGACCGCCTCCCGCTCCTCCCCGGAGGCCCCTCCCTCCGGCGAGAAAAGCTCCTCCACCGCGTCGATATAGGCCTGGGCAAACAGCTGATCCGGCAGATCCTCATCGATGGCCCGGACCTCCGGGCTCACGCCCGCCGCGTCAAAATGCTCCCGGATGGTTCGCAGGCAGAAGGTGTGAATCGTGCTGATGGCCGCGCCGTCCAGGGCCTGCAGCGCGTGCCTGGCGCGCTCCGCCGTCCGGCCGTCCGCCGAGCCCGCGGCCCGGATCAGCTCCTCCTCCAGCTTCCGGTACATGTGGTCGGCCGCATCCCGGGTGAAGGTAATGACCAGATACTGATCCAGCGTCTTTTCCGTCGTCGTCAGCTCCTCGACGATTTTCCGGATCATGACGGTGGTCTTGCCGGAGCCCGCCGCGGCGGAAACCAGCAGGTTCTGATTCCGGGCATGAATGGCCCGCAGCTGGTCCTCGTTGAAGGTTGGCATACCGTTCCTCCTCCCTGATGCGAAAAACGGAGCACCCCGCTGTGGGGGTGCTCCCGATGGGGTTCATGGATTTATTTCCGGGCTCTCCGCCGCGGCGCGGCTTCCGCCTTTTCCGCCTTCTCCGCCTTCTCCGCCTTCTCCGCGGTTTCCGTCTTTTCCGCGGACGTCCCGCTGTCCGTCGGCTCCGCGGGGGCGCTTTCCGCCGCGGCCTCCGCCGTTTCGGGGGCAGCCTCGGCGTCGGCGGCCGGGGCCGCTTCCGCGCCGGAGGGCGCCTGCGCTTCTCCGGTCTCGGGGGTGTTGTACAGCCGCTTGAGGGTTTCCGCCATCAGCTCGCTGTCCTGCGCGGTGTTTTCCACCTGCTCGGACGCCTCGGGCGCCGGCGGCTCGTTCCGCTCATTGCCGGTGATCTCGTTGCGCTTGCGGCCTCTGGGCGGCTGGCTGTAGTCCCGGTAATTCGCGCCGTCCAGATGATCCATCGCCTTTCTGGACTGGCTGCGGCTCCGTCCCCGCCGGACCGCGCCGATCAGCAGCAGCACCAGCAGCACGCCCGTAATGCCCGCGAAGATCCACCGGGCCACGCCGGCGACGCTCTCCACCTGATCCAGCCACTCCGGCTCCCGCAGATCCTCCGGTACGGGCTGCGTGACCGGCGCCGGCGGCGTCACCAGCGGCGCCTCCGTGGGCACCGGCGTGGGCTCCGCGAAGGAAATCGGAATCGTATTGCTGGCAAAGCTCAGCGTCTGGCTCAGCTGATCCTTGCAGCTGGCCGTGAACTGGAAGGTGCCGGGCATGCTCACATCCATATCCCGCGCGAAGGAGCGGGTCGCTCCCGCGGGAATGCTGTCAAAGACATACACCGCGGTATTCACCGCGCGCACGGTGATGTTTTCCACATCCACCGCGCTGTCGTTCCGGACGGACACCGTGAAGCGAACCGTTCCCGGAATCCTGTGCACCACGTCCCGATCCGCCGAGGCCTCCACGTTCAGCACGATCTGCTGCGTCGGATCCGTCGCGATGATGTTCACCCGGCCGGTGGCGGTTTCCACCGGCTCGCCGGTTTCATTCACCGCCTGCACCGTGAACTGGAGATCCTGGGTTTCCGTGATGGTCAGTTCCTTTTCCAGGGTCACGGTTTCTCCCTTGGGCACCTTTTCGCCGGAAAAGACCTCGCCCAGAATGGCGTCGGTCACCTTGACGTCGGTAAAGTCCACATTGCCGGAATT
>CAMNCR010000034.1 GCA_946534455.1 uncultured Clostridia bacterium
CCCCGCCGACGCGGTAGGTATGCTCCGAACCGAAGCAGCGCTGCAGCGCAGCCGCAACCTCGCACAGCATCCGGTCCCCCGCCTGATGCCCCCTGCTGTTGTTCGTTTCGTGCAGGCCGTTGACGTCGGCGTACACGCAGACCAGGTTGGATTTGCACATCTCCGGATAGAGATGCAGGCGGCTCTCGTAATGATTCCGGTTCTTGGCGCCCGTCAGCAGGTCCGTCTGGCTGAGATATTCAATCTGGCGGGACTGCACCAGCGAGCGGATCTTGATGCTCATGATGAAGGCGGTGGTGGCGATGGCGACCAGGCCGAAGGTGATCATATTCCAGATATCGGTTTCCGCCACGGAGGGATCCTTGCGGCGGCTCACGATCACGCAGAAGATGGTGACGGTGCCCACGATCAGCGCCGACAGCCGGATGGGGCGGTCGTAGAACAGCAGCGGGCTCACCAGCAGGAAGGCCACCGCGGACACCGCCACCTTGTCGGCATGCAGCAGGGAAATATAGATGCCGAAGCCGAACAGCAGCATCTCAAAGAGATGCACGAGGAGCGTCACGCAGGCGGGATGCTTCGGCAGCACACGCCAGCAGCAGAACAAAAGAATCAGCATTCCCACACCGCACACCAGATACGTCGTCGTATTCTCAGTGGCGAACCCTCCTGAAAGCACGCTCGCGATGGCCAGCAGGAAAAACAGCACAGCCCCGAGCCAGGAGAAAATCTTCAGCAGCACCCGGTTTTCCTCGTGAATGGAGGGGAGCAGCTTCTGATACTCCTCCTTCTCTACGCCTGCGTACAGAAACAACTTGCAGAGGTTCTGAAAAAAAGCCATGAAAAATCACGCTCCCTGAGCCATCGGGCTGAAAAGAACAGTCAGTTTCACATTTCACGGAGGCCGCCCCGCCCGGCACAGCGGGCGCCGCGGCCGAGTCGCCTCCATGCTGATTATCCCGCCGGAAGCGGCATCCGTCAAGGGAGGTTCCGATCTGTCACTTTTCCGGCGGTTCCCTCCGCTCCCCCTACCTCAGGCAGACCGAATTCTCCTCTCCGCGGCGCCCGCGGCCTCAAAGCAAAATCTCCTCCGCCGCCCGGCCGGCCCGCCGCCTGCCGGAGGCGGGCGCGTCACTTGTCCCATTTTTGGGCCGTTCATCCCTCCCGGATTGACAGCCGGGAGCCGGACGGCCGATAATCATGCATATACAAAGCGGAAAGGTTGATGACAAACATGAAGGCGTTTTTTGTTTCTCTGCTGCTCCTGCTCTGCCTCCTCCCGCTGGGAAGCTCGGTGGCGGAGGAGGAAAGCACCACCGTCATGGTCTATCTGTGCGGAACGGACCTGCAGGAGGATGCCTGCACGGATCTGCTGGAGATGGCCGAGGTGGAGGCCGGAGAGGCCATCAACCTGGTGGTGCTGGCCGGCGGCGCCAGCGAATGGGCCCTGGAGGATCTGCAGGGCGGATCCCGGACGCTGGCCGTCATCCGGGACGGATACTATGAGGTTCTGGAGGACTGGGGCGCGGGCTCCATGGGCTCTCCGGACAGCCTGGCTGCCTTCCTGGACTATGGGCTGACGGAGTATCCCGCGGACCGGACGATCGTGATCCTGTGGAATCACGGCGCCGGCAGCGAGGGCGGCATCTGCTTTGACGAAACCGCGGACGACGACAGCCTGACCGTCACGGAGATCGATCAGGTGCTGAGCGATCTTCAGGCGTCCCGGCCGGATTTCCATATCAACATCTTCGGATGCGATGCCTGCATGATGGCCACCTACGAGATGGCCTCCATGCTCTCCGCCTATCCGGTGGATTACTATGTCGCCAGCGAGGAGCTGGAGCCCGGCACGGGATGGTACTACACCGGATGGATGAGTATGCTGCAAGACGATCCCGGCATGTCCGACGCGGATCTGTGCAGCGCCATCGTGGATACCTACATGGAGGACGGGCTGAATGAAAACCCCGAGGACTACCTGACCCTCAGCGCCGTGGATCTGGCCGCCCTCCGGGAGCTGAATCCCTACATGGAGCAGTTCGCCACGGTCATCTCCGGCCAGGTGGAGGGCGGAAATCTGGCGCTGGTCCGCCGGGGCCGCAGCCGGATGTATACCTTCGGATCCTTTGTGGATGCCAGCTGGGACATGGTGGACCTCGGCGCCGTGCTGGACACCTACGCCCAGTTCGATCCCGAGCTGGCCGCCGAGGCCCGGAGCCTGCTGAACCGGGCCGTCCTCTGCAGCGCGCAGACGGACAACCTGGATCCCTGCTGCGGGCTTTCCATCCTGCTGCCCCAGGACACGGCCGAATCCTTTGACGCATACCGGGAGGGGCTGGATCTGTCCGGCGTGATTCCGAACTGGATCGGCTTCGTCAACAGCTATGCGGAGCTGCTGACCACGGGCCATTATCAGTTCAGCGCCTCCCAGGTCAATCCGGTTTCCGCCGGCGAGGAGCTGGAAGGCAGCTTTTCCTCCTCCGCCTCCTTCTCCTCCCTGGTCTGGGACGACGAAGCGGAGGGCTACAGCGAAGCCGAGGAGGCGGAAACCGCCGTCGTTCTGGATTCCCAGGGCTTCACGGCCACGCTGAGCGCGGAGGATCTGGACTATCTGGACTCCGTGGAGGGGATGCTGATGATGGACATCAGCGACGAGGAAATGACCGGCTACGTCGACTTCGGCCTCATGCAGAACAACCTGCTGGACTGGAATACCGGCACGGTGGTGAGCCTGTATGACGGCACGTGGCCGGTGTTCGGCGATCAGCCGGTTCCGCTGTACGACCAGACCAGCAATGACCACAGCCGTCGAAGCCTGATTCCGGTGAAGCTCAACGGGGAATACACCTATCTGGTGGTGGTCTTCCCGGCCGGCGGAACCGAGGGCCGGATCATCGGGGCCAATGCCGGATATGACGAAAACGGTCTCCCGATCCGGTCGGTGACGAAGCTGCAGCCGGGAGACGAGATTATTCCGGTCTATACCTTCTATTACGAGGAGGAGGGGAACGAGGAGCTTCAGGAGGCGGAGTTTGACGGAACCCCGGTGACCTGGCAGGAGGGCCTGACCGTGACCTACGAGGATCTGAGCGACGAGGAGGATCCGGTGCAGATGATGTTCTGCTTCGTGTTCAACGATATCTTCGGCGACTACACGATGAGCGAGCTGATTTCCTTCGAGCTGTAAAAGCGCAGCTCACCGCAGGGGCAGCATTACATCGCTGACAAACTCCCGGTCGTCATGGCTGAACTCCGCGGTGCCGCCGTAGCGGGTGGCAATGGACAGGACGGAGCGGAGCCCCAGGCCTTCGCCGCGCTGGCGGGTCGAAAGATAGTGGCCGTTGCGGAGGCGGATGTTGCCGCCGTGGGTGTTGGTGGCGACGAGAAACAGCCGCCCGCCGGGGCGCAGCTGCAGCGTCAGGCGCAGCTGCCGCGCCTCCTCCGGCACGTCCCCGCAGGCGAGGAGTCCGTTTTCCAGAATGTTGCCGACGATCGTGCAGATATCCACGTCCGAAACCGGCAGCCGGTCCGGAAGGTCGATTTTGAAGGCCGTCCGGACTTTTTCGTCCTCCGCCTTCCGGTGATAGTAATTCAGGAGCGCGTTCAGCGCTTCATTTTCGCAGTACCGGACCGTGTCCGGGCTCGGCAGCCCCTCATAGAACGCGTCGATATACCGTCCCAGGGCCTCATACTGCTGATGATGGAAGAGCTCCTTCATCGTTCTCACGCTCTGGCGGAAGTCATGCCGCGCCCGGGCGGAGTCCTCCATGTAGCGCTTCTGGGCCGCGAACTGGCTCTCCTGGGTCTCCAGCATCTGGATTTTTTCCCGCTGATCCGCCGCCGTCAGAATCCCCGAAACCACAAAATAGAACATCACGTGCAGCAGGACCCAGAGAATCAGGGAAAAGGCCAGCACGAACAGAAAGGCCCGAAAGACGTTGTTGACAAACAGGGTTTCAAACTTCAGCGGCATCAGAAACAGGCTCATGCCGATGAAGGCCAGGGAGAAGGGCAGCGTCATATACCAGATCCGCGGCATTTCCAGCCGGTCCACCAGCTCCGGGGCATAGCGCAGGAAGGGCCAGCAGAGCAGCCCCGCGGCCGCGGCGTACACAGCCAGCTTCAGCAGGGCAAAATCCGTGCTGACGGTCAGGCCCCCGTATTCCGGATGGATCCGGGATTCCATGGCGCACGCCGCATTGTTGAGGATCTCCATCAGGGCGCAGACCGAGGCATACACGGAAAGGGACCTGCACGCGGGGCACCTCAGGCAGGCCTGATAAATCCCCCAGAAAACCAGCAGCAGCGGAAGCAGAACCCAGATATAACTCACCTGCAGGCGAAAGGCAAGAAACGCCGCCCCGGGAAGCAGCAGGGCATCCGCCAGGGCCAGCGTCAGGAGGGTGCGTCCGGGACCAAACCTCAGCTGATTCCGCATGGGCAGGAGGCAGAGCACCTGACCGGGAACGAGGGTCAGAAAGGTCAGTATTTCAGCGAGCATCCTCATTCTCCTCCCGGCTCTGCTGCCGAATTTTCTCAAAGGTATAGCTGGTCCAGATCCGCTCCAGGCGGGAGGCGTTGCGGATATTGACCGGCAGGCGAATATTCCCCTTCAGCGTGCAGGCGCCGTCCGCGATATCCACCAGATAATCCATATTCACGATCACGCCGCGCAGCACCTGCAGAAAGCGCGCATCCTTCCCCAGCTCCTCCAGGATGCCGGAAAACGTCGTCCGGGTGCGGTATTCGCTGCCGGCCGCGTCCCGGATCATCAGATAATTCCGGTCCGCGGTGATGCAGACCAGGCGGTCATAGGGAATGCTGACGGGAATCTTCTCCGTGGTGAAGGAGAGCTTCTTCTGCTCCTCCGCCCGTCTGCGCAGGATCCGGTTCAGGAGGGCCTCCACCTTTTCCTCCATCCCGTCCTTGTTCAGATAATCGTAGACATGCCAGTGGATGGCCTCCGCCTGATGCTCGCGGCTGGTAGTCAGAAAAACCAGCAGCACCTGCTCGTCCTGCCGGCGAATCAGCTCCGCCGTGCGCACCCCGTTCATGCCGTCTCCCATATAGACATCCAGAAAAATGAGCGCATAGCGGCCGGCAAAGGCGCCGGCCGAGAAGGCCTCTCCGCTGGCAAAGGCCTCAATCTGAAACT